>JACKPC010000002.1:685000-985000 GCA_024233835.1 Leptospiraceae bacterium | reverse complement strand
CTTCTGTGAATACGATTTTGAGGTGATCGATTTTACCATTTCCATCGGCATCCAGGGTGCTTACAGAACTGACTCCTAAATCATCATTGAGGATGGTACCGGTTCCGCTGGATGTGGAAAAGTTTGCATTTATAGGCCCGCTTAAGTTTAGGCTGAAAATTTCATTGCTTTCCAGTGTTGTATCATTTTGTATTGAAACGATAATCGTTTGTGATGTAGTTCCTGGATTAAAGGTAAGGGTACCGGATGTTGTGGTATAGTCACCGGTAGAGACAGCCGTTCCATCTGCCGTAGCATAGTTTACAGTAATGGTTTGGCCGCTTGCAGCAGATAGACTCACCGTAAAGGTAAGAGAACCCGTGGCTTCAGACACAGAAGGACTATCTATAGAAAGGTAAGGCATCGAATCATTGTCGAGAATGGTTCCTATTCCCTGAGAATCAGAAATACTGGCTGAACTTGGATTGGATAAGTTCAATATAAAATTTTCATCTGCTTCATACACCAGGTCGTTTCCCGTATTGATAGAAACGCTTGTACTTAAATTTCCTGCAAGAATAGTCGCTGTTCCTGAAGAGGAGGCAGATAATCCGAGCCGGATGTCGCTGTTCCTGGGGAACTGCTATAGTCAATCGTGATAGTTTTTTCGCTGGCAGAAGAAAGAGAAACTGTAAGATTAAACACATCTCCTTCCACCCCGCTTGCCGTACTGACAATACTTATAATCGGAGGATTATCATCATCGGTAATCGTTGTTGTACCGGATGCGGTGGAGAGATTTGCATTCACAGGAGAAGATAAATTTAGTGTAACTGTTTCATCATACTCATCCAGGGAATCATCCAGCACCGGCAAATTAATTGTGCCTGAGGCTGTGTTGGGGGCGATTGTGAGGATGCCCGAAATACCTGTATAATCCAGACCACTTACCGCGGTTCCGTTTGCACTGGCATAACTCACACGGACAGTATTACTGAGTGCAGTAGAAAGAGTCACTGTAAATGTAGAAGTTCCTGCACTTTCAGCTATTGTAGGACTATCTATACTCAAAGTAGGTGTGGCTATTATCATAAGGTTGAAAGCGACTGTTGTGGAACCAGCGATATTGGAAGCCATTACGGTGTAAACAGTGTTTGCAGACAAAATAGTCGGCACCCCGCTGAGCACACCGGTAGTTGAATTGAGGCTGAGTCCCGCAGGTAAAGTCGGACTGATAGAATAGGAACTGGCCGTCCCCACAAGAGTCGGAACTAAATTGGTTATAGCCACATTCTTTGCGAAAATATAAGGTCCACCATAGGCCAGAGCTGATGGAGCGGTATCTGTTACCGTGATATTGATAGCGGCACTTATGTTTCCGTAAGGATTCCTTGCTGTAATGATATAGTTTGTTGCAGGAGAAGTAAAAAGAGGTGTTCCTCCAATCTCTCCTGTTACTGTATTCAGGCTTAAACCTGAGGGTAGAGCTGGATTTATAGAATAAGAACTCACAGAGCCTGTAATTGCTGGCGCGAGTGTTGTAATGGTTTCTCCTTTTGTGTAGATAGCAGTCGCAAGAGGATAGGACAGAGAAGAGGGAGAGGTTCCGCTGACTGAAAGCAAGATGGCTGTAGTCGTAGAGCCGGAACTGTTGGCAGCGGTCACCGTATACGATGTGGCTGTTCCTGTGACAGAAGGTTTTACGGTATTGATAGGTTCATTAAGGGTATAGACAAAAGGTGCTCCTGCATAGAAAAGTCCTTTCGGTGCGGCATCGACTACGCTTAATTGAAAGCTGAAAGTGGTGCTTCCTTTTGCGTTACCGGCTGTTACAAGGTAAGAAGTATTGCTGCTGACAGATTCAGGAGTACCGGAGATAAGCCCATTGGACTGGTTGAGAGCGAGTCCCTCGGGAAGCGAAGGGCTAATCGAATACAATATAGCTGTTCCCTTTACAGAAGGAATTTGTTCCTGGATCTTTACTCCTTTAATAAAAATATAGGAGGCAAGAGGGTAGGACAGGGCTGAGGGAGGAGTATCTTCTATGGTAATGGATGAAGTAAAACTCACAGAACCCTTGGTGTTGGTCGCAGTTATTGTATAATCTGTGGCTGTTTGAATGCTTGAGGGGGTTCCCGAAATTTCTCCTGTACTCGGATTCAGAATCAGACCGGAAGGCAAAGCAGGACTGATAGAAAAACCTGTAACCGTTCCGCTGACATTGGGCTTTTGTAGATTAATTGTTACGCCCCTGGTAAAACGAAATGGAGAAGCTTGATAATTAAGTCCTTTTGGAGGTGTATCTTCAATAGTAATATATAAATCAAAAGTACTGGAACCACTGATATTAGAGGCAGTCACGGTGTATTTTCTAGGATTTAGCTGTAACTCTGAAGCGGTTCCGTAGATCCTGCCTGTATCAGGGTCGAGTTGTAAAATAGAAGGAAGATTTGGGCTTACCGAATAAGAGGATACTGTTCCATTGACAGTCGGAAAAACCGAATGGATTTCGGTATCTTTCGTGAATACAAAAGGAGAACCACCGTAACTTAAAGAAGTCGGTGGAGCATCATTTACTGTAATCGATAGGGAATAAGTTAAAGAACCCCCACTGTTTTTGGCTTTAACAGTGTAGTTTGTAGCCGGGCTAACCGTATTCGGGATTCCACTTATAGTTCCATTTTAGGAACCTAGGATCAGACCGGAAGGTAAATTCGGACTTACTGAATACGTCATACCTGAACCGTTAATAATTACTGTATTGGGCTTAATGAGGACTCCTTGCGTATAAGTCACGGATGTTTCCGAATAGCTCATAATGCTTGGTGCATTTTCGTTGACTGTGATCTGAATCTCTGCACTCACAGAACCTGCTGCATTTCTGGCCGTTACAGTATATTTAGAGACCGGGGATTCAACTATAGGTGTTCCCTTTATGCTACCGGTTAGAGTGCTAAAGATAAGCCCTTCCGGTAGAGCCGGACTTATACTATAAGTGATGCGTTCTCCTGTAACAGAGGCATAATTCGGTAATATACTTCCGTTTATAGTATAGACCGAATCCATGTATTTGTAACTCAAACCGTAAGGAGAATTAAGTATTACGTATTTCTTAATAAGAGGATTAGATTCTTCGAGGCTACCATTGCAAGCGATGGTAGCCAGACGGAAGGAAACGTTCATTGTAATGGCCGAGTTGTACAGAGTTCCATTTTTTCCTTCACAATCAGGAATGCTACCATCAAGTGTATAATACAGTTTTCCACCCTCCGCATGAGAAAGAGAAACGGTATGGCTATTGTTGTATTCCCCTGCATCCGAATTAAAACTTGGTTCGGAGAGAAGTTTTTTTAAAACCTTGAACTCTCCTACAATTAGTCTTGAAGAAATACCATTTTTGCAAGCTACAGCTTTTATATTATAATTTCCAACCTGTGTCAGAGGAATCGGAGATGTGTATACCGTACCTGAAGAACAAGTTGGAGCACCTCCATTAAGTGTATATCGAATTTCCTGTGAACTCTCTATGGCTTTAAGTTCTATGCCCTGAAAACCCGAATAACTTCCGGGACTGGGTGTAAAGGAGGGTTCACTCTTATCATAAAATGTGATAGATTTCTTTACCTTTTCGAGATTTAACCCCAGGGATTCTGCACCTCCTTCATAAGCATACTGTTTGATAGCTTTGGCCAGAAGGTTATTGAGGGGATTGTCTCCCATATTCTTTTCATTTTCTCCGCTACCTATGGAAATGGCCTCTCCATTTTCCTTAGTACTTTTAAACTCACCTGTAGCCATAGATTCAGCAAGTGAGTCCATGATTTTCTCAATAGCTTCAGGATTTAAATCAGTGGTGCTACCTGAATCGGTAGCTAATTGTTCAAGCCCTCCTAATATAAGAAGAAGCTTTTGTGTTTGCTCGTTTTTTAAGTCTGTAGTATCGATATTATAGCGAGAAATATCCGGAACTTCAGAACTTACGGCAATACTTCCATTGGATGAAGAACTTTGCCTGATAGCAAAATTCGGTGCAGGTGTGCCGGAAGGAAGCCCGGTGTTTATTGTACCGGAACTACTAAATAAGTTAAAACGAAGGCTCACTTCTCCATTTGCCTGTTTGGTCGCTGAGTTAAGATCCGTATCTGTTTTGGCTATCGTCTGGATTCGCCTTGCTGCAATGTGAGTAAGGGGGCTTACATTTGCATTGGGAAGGGATGTATTAATATTCTCTGCACTTGTGAGATCGGCTGCATCGGGCTTCACTTTTTCCGGTTCACGGATTACGGATTCCATATAAGCATCTGTACCTGTCCAGGCAATATCACGCTTGGCTTTTATACTGTATATAGTGGAATTTCCCGAAGCGGAAGGACTTACCATTACACAGATAGGCTTATTTTGTATTATGTAGCTATAATTATAAAGTTTTCAATAATAATTTAAAATGCTAAAAAGATTTTTTTAAGAGAGGAACTAAGCGAGCCACTGAGGACTCGCCTGGGGATTTAAGGCTTAATCCTCGAAATTCTTATTGGTTTCGAGTTTAAGTTTATCTTTATGAATTTCTTTTTTAATATAATGTGTATCGTCTATTTTTTCTGCTGTTTTAATGACTTCATCTGCAAGGTTTCTTCTGGAAGCATTGCGCATCATTTTCTCCCTGGTTTCTTCCAGTTCGATATGCATTTCAATACGACGCAATTCTTCGTTATTCTTTTTCAGTTCTTCGATAAGACCTGTGTATCCTATCAAATCATTTTTGTGGAAAATGACCATGTGTTTTAGTTCACGAAGTGAACGTTTTCCTAAAGGACGAATAAGTTTTCTATGAAGCTTCTTTCCAGGAATTAGTTCAAGCTGTGTGTTTCTTTCCAGAATAACTTCATCTTTTTCGTTGTGCCTTTTTACTGCAATAGATCCTTCGATTACAGCAAAATGTACAACACAGTTTGTATCACAGGGAACCTTTTTCTTTGTGGCGCGAATTGTTTCCGGATTTTCTACGATAGTTAAAAAGGAAGTTCCCCTTACCCCCGCAACAGAAGTTGGAGTAGTAACAGAAAACTCGGAATTCTTGTTCTGTTTTTTTAGAACCGAAATGACTTTTCCCATTTTGATTTGCAGGTTATGTCGGGAACCTTCCTGATCATAAAAGGTCTGGAGGCTTACCAGGGAATTTTCAGCTATTTTTATAATTCCGGTCTTTTCCAGCATTACTTCGAGACTGGACTTTGGGCCGGTACGGATAGTATCTTTGTGAAAAAGCTCCATACCGGTGCTGGCCTTTATTTCCTTACCCTCTCTTTGTAAGATTACTTTTCCGTTTAACCAGGCGACCCTGGCTTTAGGGCCGCCCGGGGTTTCTGTTTTCGAATTATCTTTTTTGGAAAGATTTTGATTTTGAGAGTTTTCGCAGAAGGAAAAGTTGAGAGAGAGAAAAAGTATAATTATGACAATAAATTTTCTTTGCATCCTTTACTCCTTATATATATAACAACTTAGGGCAACTTTTTTTTCCGGACAACAGAAAAAAATACCTCATTTTTAGAGGTTTTTTAGCTCTTTCAAAATTTTTAGTACGATAGGGTCTTTCGGATTGATTTTCTTTGCTTTTTGAATGCTTTCCTGAGCTTCTTCTGTATATTTTAGTTTTAGAAATATGTCTGAAATATGGATCAGGTAATCAAAATTTTCAGGTTCTCTGAGTATCAGGCGAACGGCTGTATCGTGAGCTTTTAATAATTTGTTTAAACTGAGATAAGATTTAGAAAGTTTAAAAAGCATTTTGTTGTTGGAGGGCTCAATGTAGATATATTCTTCGAGGCATTCAATGGCTTTATCCGTTTCTAAAATGGCAATATAATAGTCACATAAAATTTCAAGAAACTGTATATATATTTCCGGAACGATGTACAGATTATCAGAAGGGTAAGATTCAGAATATTTCTCAAAAAATTCTACCGATTTCTCCAGGTCAAATTCATTATAATAGATTTTAGCTAAGAGTTTGGATAGACTGGGTACCTTATCTATATACAATTTGAGTGAATAAAAATGACTTAATATAGTATTGTAATCTGTTTTTTGCATTCGCTCTCTCAGTATATTATAAATATTTAATAGACTGGTTTCAATGTCTTCAGATATTTTTACTTTTTTATATTTGTCCTTGAATTCGATTTTCAGTAAAGATAAATCATCTTTAAATTTACCATTCTTTGACAACAATTCATAGATTTTCTTTAAGTCTGCATCAGCCTCCTGTACACATTTTAAAATCATATTCTCATCATTGTTTATAATATCAAAATTTCCTTTTTCATCGTAACCAATAATTAAATCATCTTTCCCGTCGGAGCCCATGATGATAATATCTTTATCGAGTAATTTAAAAAGTCGTATCGAGAGATTTTTATCCTGTTCGGGAAAACCAAGTTTATTCAGGTGAGGTTCAGTTTCTAAAAATGTGGCTACTTTGTCTCGGTATAGAATACTTGATGGATGTTCTGCATTGATATAATACAATGTTTTGGTTTCCGGATGGACTAAGCCTAAGATAAAAGAAGAAAACATATTTCCCTGAAAGGACTCAAAGACATAATGAAGGTCTAAGAAAACTTCTTTTAACCAGTGTTCCGGATATGTATTATAATTTTTATTTTTTCTTTGTTTGGCCCTCGAAAGAGCTGCATCAAAGACAACTCCCAGCACAATGGCTCCTCCGGCACCCTGCACTGATTTACCCATGGCATCCCCATTAATGAAAACGGTATATTGGTGCCCATCATTTAAATAGATAGTATCTGTCTGACAAAGATCTCCTCCGATTTCACCATTTCGTTTATTGAAATAAAATTGTTTTTTTTGGAAAATAAGATAATCTGTTTTTATATTGGGAATATAGTTATAATTGATTTGAAGAGAATCTAAAAGCAGGGAGATTAAAAAATAATCACCATCTCTGGAATATTTAGTTTTTTGAAGTTCTTCTGTTTGGAATATAAGATGATTCGAGTATTCTAATATATTTATTATATGGTCAATAAAATCATGCAAAATGGGAGTTTCATTGGGAGAATTTTCAGATTTTTCAATATATAAAAAACCAAGAGTTCTATCATGAGAATGAAGAATATGAAATGAGCTATTTCGCGAAGGAGCTATTTGATTTTGTTCGTATAATTCTTGTAAGGGAAGCTTTAACGGATCTCCGGAAAAGGATTCAATAGAAATACCTGTAACAGAAAGGCTTGCTATGCATACTCTTTTCGCATGAACAAGCTTTTGAAGAATGTGGCTTACATCTTGAAGAAGTTTGTTGGTAGGCACAAAGGATTATTTAGCCTCAAAATTTATGTGGTTTAATTTGGAACCTATCATTTTTAAGGGTTTAAATGAAGCGTTTTGCCATTCCGAAGAAGCATTATAGATAAACAGGGTCTTTAAACTCAGTTGATCGCATTTCTTCATGAAGTTCAGTATGGCCGGAAATGTAGAAGAATTCATAAACTCCAATCCTGTGAAATCTACATGGAGTTCGGCAGATTTTAATTCAGAAAGGATTTCATCAAAATAAGGATTTAAAATTTCACTGGGGTTCCGAAATTCACTTTTCCCCTTCCATTTTAATATCACTTTATTTTCTTCTTCACTTATGTGGATAGAAAAGTTATCGACGTTTAAGTTTTGCATGATATTCTCCTCTTATAACTGTTTGGTTGCAATGATTGTTAAAATATTATTTTTAATAGAATAGCTTAAATCATACTGAGCTTCACTTGCGATTCTATAAAGACCTAACTGACTTCCGGTTGCTTCCGGGTTCTCCATGATTTCTTGCATTCTCATGATATAAAGCTCTTCTTTATTGTCACTTTCCATGATTTTTTGCATGATCTTCAGGAAGTCTTTCACGAGACTTTCATCATGAATTCCATTGCTGATTTGAATATTGACAAAGGAATTTTCAATGGTAAACTCAACTCCGACATAAGGAAGATCGGTTTTGGAAACACCATACTTAATTGCATTTTCCATTAACTCCGAGATAACCATACTGGCGAACTCTACCTGCCCTTTCTCATAATCAGCCATTAAACTTGAGACTTTATTTTTAACTTCAGCGATTAAACTCCAGAGAGGTGAAACTTCCATGTGGAAATGTTGCTTATTATCATTCATCCGATTTCCCTTTATGTGTAAATAATGCCTTTTTTTATAATACAGGGGGATAGGAATTGTATCCAGCTTTTTTTATCCGGTTCGAAAGAAAAGTGAGCTTATCGTC
Source organism: Leptospiraceae bacterium (assembly GCA_024233835.1). Lineage (NCBI taxonomy): Bacteria > Pseudomonadati > Spirochaetota > Leptospiria > Leptospirales > Leptospiraceae > Leptospiraceae bacterium. Next base: position 976,734 of record JACKPC010000002.1, on the reverse strand, counting down.
CCTATATTTCTTATTTCGGATAATTGAAAAGAATCCTTACGGAATAATTTTTATCTTGTTTGCTATCGGCTATATTTGATAATCCCTGATAAGAAATAAGTCTCTTGTTTTCCCAGCTATAATGTAATATTATAGGTTTGACTAAAAATTTTAAAATAGGATTCCCGGGGCGCATGATAAATTTTGCGCAGAGTAAGTCATTAAACTGCTCTTTTCCTGTAAATTGAATACTAAAAGAAAAAGTAGTTTTTCTGGATGTTGAAACAAAGGAAAAAATACTTGAAGTTTTTAAAATAATATCCCAATTCATCCTAACAAAGTAATCAAAGCCTCCATCTATCACCATATTATTCGTTCGGGGTATACTGACCTTTTCTAAGGCTGAGTTTGTATTCTCTCTGTATTGTATGTCTATCATATCACCGGATGTTCTTACCTTTTCCAGTTGACCGTTGCGTTTGTCTTTGAAACTGTATTCCGGTGCTATAGTAGATTTTTTAAATACAATTTTCTTTTCTGCTATAACTGTATTATTTCTGTCTTTATACAGTACTGTAGAAGAAATATGCCGACCATTTTCGTATAGTTCTATATGATTTTCTGAATATAGAAATTTATTTGTATTCGATTCATAGGCATTGCCACGGTAGAAAATTTTTTCTCCAAGAACTGGATTGGAAAGAAGGATACAGACTGAAAGAAGTTTAAAAAAGATATTCATATTCATATAACTCCATTTTTCTTTAGGGGGATTTTCAAAAATAAAATCGAACTTAAAATAAAAAAGAAACCTACAAAGGGACCAAAAAGTAGACCCAATTGAAAATTGGTTTCGGGATTCTGTGCTTGTTTGGGTAGGAAATGTATAAGACTTAATAAAAAACCACTCAGAGCCACGGCGAAAGAGCGAGAGGCTTTCATTGAAAATTTAGCCAGACTGAAATAGATACCGTCCTTTTCAGTGCCTGTTTTTAGTCTATCAGCTTCTTCTAAATCGGCTAATATTGAATCAAATAGGAAGATGGAACCAACTAAAAAACCACCTATTACAGCCATAAATAAGGGATAAAATAATTGTTTTTCCGGGAAAAAGGGGTAAGATATGCTGGTAAGGACACCGAGAAGAAAGATACCTAAAAAAGCTAATTTTTGTTTATGGAATCGATTACTCAGTGATAGCCATAAGAGACTGGCGAGAAGCCAGCTCAGGATAAAGATAATCAGAATGAGACCTATCTCTTGGTTTCTGAGTCCCAGTTTGTACTGGTAGTAGTACAAAGCCAGACTGGAATTGATAGCAACCCCAATGTAGGCAATAAAATAAGCTAAAATAAATAAAAGAAATGCCCTGTTTGCTATTACCTGTTTTAATAATAAGCTAATTAATTGATTTGAAGGGTTTTTGTGGGTATTGGTATCGAAGCCTTTACTACTAAAGAAACTGAATAAACCGCTTGTGATGATCGTGATGGCCAGAATAAAGGATAGACTGTAAAAATCAGATAAGCCCTGTTTTTCCTGTGATAAAAGAAGCGGGAGACTAATCGCTAAGAGTAAGCCCATATTTCCGAGGATCATTTTGATAGCGAAGATCTTATTTCGCTTATCAGGATCCACTGCAATGTCTGCCACGAGAGCGGTGTGGGGGATACTTAAAACAGTAAGACAGGTACTCAAAAAAATGAAACTAAGCAATAAATAGGAAAATTTGGCTGAGTTGCTTTCTAAAAATGGTGGATTGAAGATAATAAAAGTGGCTAATGCCAGACCAATACTTCCGGCCAGTATATAAGGCCTTCTTTTTCCCAAAGAACTTTGGGTTTTATCAGAGAGAATGCCCATTAAGGGATCGGAAATAGCATCCCAGAAAATACCTGCTGAGATAGCCAGTCCTGCTAATTCTGCTTTTAGACCGACAACATCGGTATAAAAATTGAGCAGATACAGTCGAATCATTACTTCGAGGGCAAAGATGCCGGTTTCTGCAACGGAAATACCGGTAATTCTCAGGTTGTTTAGCTTATATTCGCTCTTATACATAAAAATCTATTTAGAATAATTATAAAAAATTGTCAAATGTTAAATTAAAACATTTGACAATAGGAGATAATTATGCAGGCTGTTTCATCAGGATAGATCCATCTATTTAAAAATTAGGAAGGAGGCTTGAATGAACTTCGATGCAATTTTGGAAAAAGGAATCTTACCTGATGCTATCTTACGTGTAGGAATTCGTTCTTTATGCACTCAGAGGCTTAAGCAGGAAAGGGAAAGCTCGATAGAAAAACAGCAGAAGAAATTTATAGATCTTTTGGAGACATTGAAATCCAGTAAAATTGCTGTTGATACAGATAAAGCTAATGAGCAGCATTATGAAGTTCCGGCTGAATTCTATAATCTGGTATTGGGGAAGTATAAAAAATATAGCTCCTGTTATTGGGATGATACTACAAAAGATCTATCACAGGCAGAAGCTAAGATGCTGGCAAAAACTGTTGAAACTGCAAAATTGAGCGATGGACAAAGAATATTAGAACTGGGTTGTGGTTGGGGTTCTTTAAGTTTATATATGGCTGAGCAATTTCCGAACTCTAAGATTGTGGCTGTTTCTAATTCTAAAAGCCAGAAAGATTATATTTTACAACAGGCAAAAGATAGAAATCTTCATAACCTTGAAGTGATTACCTGTGATATTAATACTTTAGAGCTTAATAGAAAGTTTGACAGAGTTGTTTCTGTAGAGATGTTTGAACATGTTCGTAATTATGATGGGCTTTTTAAGAAGATTCATAGTTTTCTTGAAGAGGAGGGTTTACTATTTATCCATATATTTTGTCACAAAGACCTGGCCTATTTGTTTGAAGATACGGATGATACAGATTGGATGTCTCGGTATTTTTTTACGGGAGGTATTATGCCATCCCGGCACTTGTTCTTTTACTTTGCCAGAGGCTTCTTCAATGAATCGCATATTATATATAATGGTAAGCATTATGAAAAAACTTCCAATGCCTGGTTAGAAAATTTGGATAAAAATCGAGAGGAAGTGTTAAAAATTTTTACAGGTGTTTATGGTGAAAAGCGGGCTTCTGCCTGGTTGCAGTACTGGCGTATTTTTTTTATGGCTGTTGCTGAACTATTTGGATATGATAGAGGAAATGAATGGATTGTCTCTCATTATACCTTTAGAAAAATATAGGGAAGTGTTGAAATAGTTTCTTATTTAATTGGGTATGATGAAAAGAAAGATTTTTGCTTACTTCAACTATGATTTTATGTTGAAAGGTGTCTGGTATATAAAACTCACTTTTTAAAAATAAAAAATACTGCCAGAATAAGGAAGAAAAATCCTATAAGATAATTCCAGCGAAAAGTTTCGGTTTTGAATACCAGAAGCACAAAAAATGTAAAGAGACTCAAAGTAATTACTTCTTGAATTACTTTGAGTTGCCAGATACTGAAAGGTCCTCCATTTCCTATAAAGCCTATTCGGTTTGCCGGCACCTGGAAGATATATTCAAAAAAGGCAATTCCCCAGCTTATAAGAATGATACCAAAAAGACCTGCCTTTTTCATGAAGCTTAATTCAGCAAATTTTAAATGCCCGTACCAAGCAAGAGTCATAAACGTATTGGATAAAATGAGTAAAAAAATACTCAATAAACCTTTCATAAAATTCTACTTTCCTTAAATAGCTATATCGTATTTTTCTAAAAAAGATAGAAGAACTTTATCCGGTTTTTATTTAAAACTGAAACACATACGTTTGAAAGGCCGAAAGATTGGCGTGCAGCTTCTTTCCTTTTATAGAGATTTCACTTATCTTTTTCTCGGTCCAATAGTCACGAAAAACGGAAAGAGGAATTTCTTCCGGAAGATTAAGTTCTATAACTTTCTCTGTTCTTTCCGGGTTCCAGATCCCTAAAAAACCTGCCGGATTATAAAATCCTTTTGGAAACTTGCTTTCAAAAATTCCGAGAGGAATAGACTTTTTCTTTTCGCAGGCTTTACTCAATTCTATCGCTTTTTGTAATATTACCAATCTTGAATTTGCTATAGTTTCCATATTATCACTGATAAGGAGCATTCCTCCACTCATTGCCATTATAGTTGCCATAAGGATGGTTTGCTTTTCGGTCATAAAATTTTTATCTTTACGAACTAATAAACAATCCGGGTCATTTAACCAGTGATTTCGATGGTGAAAGCTTCGGGTTAAGGTATTGACCAGGGCTTTTTCCGTACAAAGAGCATGTTTATCATTCGCTAATTTTCTAAACCATTCGGGATACCAGAATGGAGCCACATCACAACCTATGCGCATTCCATCAAAAATTCCATAGGAAGGGACCAGGGGGGCACCGCAACCGAGTAGGAAAACCTCTTCTCCAACTACTTTACGAATTCGTTTTAAAGCATTCCTGTAACGGCTCGCCGGGTGTAAACTTTTATCGAAAGCTTCACCTATAAGAGAAGCCGAATATAAGAAATCAAGCTTTAAATAAACAAAGCCCAGTTCGTTTACCAGTACATCAAATACATGTTCTAAAAACTCTAAGGCTCGGGGATGACTTGCATCCATTGTATAGGTATAGTCCCAGCCCCAGAGTGGGTTCCAGAGGGCCGGAACCGGGTTTCCTTTTGTATCACGTAAAACAGCTTCGGGATAGGTCTGGAAAAATTCGGATTTTTTTCGGATTAAGAAAGGTGCAAGCCAGAGTCCCGGTTTCATTCCCGTCTTTTTGATTTCTTCAACAATAGGTTTTAGGCCATTCGGAAACCTTTCATTAAAAAGTAGCCAATCTCCAATTTCTTTTTGATAACCATCATCTATCTGGAAAAATTCCAGGCCGGGTTGCTTTTCCTGTAATAGACGCAGATTGTTTAAAATTACATCTTCATTGATCTCGGTATAATAATAATACCAGGAACACCAGCCTCTCGGAGTTGGCATTTCTCTTGTGGGTCTGGCATATTTTTCAGAGCTAAAGCGAGCAAAATTTTCCAGTGCTTCTTCTGGGCTAATTTTAAATTCATAGGTATCCAGGCTTCCCAGATCCAGTTTTGCATTTACATTTACTTCCCGGTTGCAATATAAGCCAAAAGAAACCGAAAGAGAATGGATCTCTCCGTTCGGCTTATATAGAACACGGTAGGTTTGATTGGGTCCGTCTGCTGAACTGGCCCCCACCAGCAAACCTTTTTTATCCTTTTCGGAATACAGGGCCATAAAACCTTCTGTTTGGAAGTCCCCGAACTTTCCTGAATGGTGAGTATAAACATTTTCCTCGTTATAGCGTAAAAATTCCAGGGCGGGTGATAGGTCTCTTTCGGTATGCTGGTAAGCTACGGAGAAAGACCAGGACTGATAACCCTGCTGAAATACGAGGGCTGATTGAAGCCTGGGAGCCTTTATATCCACTTTTAGAGTTTCCAGTTCAAGACTGCTGGCTCCCGGGTTTTGTCCGCTGAAATGAAGGCTGAGAGATATATGCTGACCCTGAAAACGATTAACTAAACTCCGGGATTTGAGTATGAAAAAGCCGTCCTTACTCCGAAACTCCCCTTCTTCGCCGACTTGAAATCCCGTTTTTTCTAATTTTCCATTAAGGATATAACTTAATTCAATGTTTTCCAATTCCTCCCCCTTCTAAAAAAAATATTTCTTTCTAAATCTAAGCTATAAAATATTTGTTTTATTGAACTCTAAATGAAAGTATAACTTATGAGCCCAAAACCTTCTAAAATAAAACCCATTCTATTCCAGTGCGATCTGGATGAAAGCATATTTCAAACCTATCTCGAAGATGATACGCTCTCAGTAGACTGTGAAATGATGGGATTGAATCCCCGTCGTGACAGGCTCTGCGTAGTCCAAATGTGTGATACTCGAAATAATTTTAGCCTCGTTCAAATCGTTCCGGGTCAAACGGAAGCCCCGAGACTGAAGGCACTCCTCGAAAATCCGGCTATCACCAAGATATTTCATTATGCCCGTATGGACCTCTGTTCCTTAAAATCCTGGTTGGGTATCCGGGTGAATCCTATTTTTTGTACCAAGATAGCGAGTAAACTTAGTCGAACCTATTCGGACAGACACGGTCTTCGAGAACTCATCCGTGAGTTTTTCGGTGAAAATATGGATAAAAAGAATCAATCCTCTGACTGGGGCAAGAAAAATCTAAATTTCGATCAAATCGAATACGCCTGCGAAGATGTACGTTACCTGGCAACTCTTCAATCCATACTCAGCGAAATGCTCGAAAGAGAAGGGAGGCTGGAATTAGCCGAAGAGTGTTTTCGTTTTATTCCTACCATGGTGGAGTTGGATCTCCTTGAAATGACAGGAATTCTGGAACACTAGAGGTTTGAAAAAAAAGACAAAAAATTTTATTTGTCAGGAATGCGGAACTGTATTTTCCAGATGGGCAGGAAAATGTAGTTCCTGTGGAACCTGGAGTAGTATTATTGAAGAAGTCTCTTCTTCAGATCGGTTTAGTAAACCCTTAAGTTCCCAGTCTCTGTCTTATGCAAAACCGGTATCGATTCAGGAAGTTGAACAGGAGGAATATAAGCGGATAAAGACCGGACTTTCCGAGCTTGACCTGGTGCTCGGAGGAGGAATTGTTCCCGGTTCTCTCGTTCTTATAGGAGGAGAGCCGGGTGTGGGTAAGTCCACTTTAATACTGGAAATTTCTCGTAAATTGGCTGAGAAGAATCACAGGGTTATCTATGTATCCGGAGAAGAGTCTCCTTCCCAAATTAGTCTTCGTGCCAGGCGGATGAAAATCAAATCAGAGCATATTCTTATTTCTGGAGAAAGTTATGTAGAGAATATATCAGCTATGATTTTACAAGAAAAACCTTCTCTGGTTTTTGTAGATTCCATCCAAACAATACATAAGGAATCTCTTATGAATCAGGCAGGAACCATTACACAGCTTCGGGAGTGTACCCAGGAACTTTTGGAGACTGCCAAAAAAATAAATATACCCATTTTTATCATAGGTCATATAACAAAAGAAGGGAATATCGCCGGCCCCAAGGTATTAGAACATCTGGTCGATACGGTTTTGTATTTTGAAGGAGACAAACTTAACTATTATCGAATATTACGGGCTGCTAAAAATCGTTTCGGTGCGGTAGGAGATATTGCCGTATTTGAAATGTATTCGGAAGGTTTACGTGAAGTAATTGATAGAAACCTGCTTTTTATTTCCAGGAATCGGGAGGAAAAAACAGGTTCTGTGCTTTCAGCTATTATGGAAGGAAGTCGGGCTTTAACTGTAGAAGTGCAGGCACTGGTAAGCCGTACTTCTTTTTCGCAGGCCAGGCGTATGGCTGAAGGACTGGATAATCGAAGACTTGTATTAATGGCCGCTGTCATCGAAAAGTATCTTGATATGAGGATGATTGAGTGTGATATTTTTAGTAACCTGACAGGGGGTTTAAATGTTGACGAACCGGCTCTGGATCTGGCCATCTGTGTAAGTATTATATCCAGCTATCTTGACAAAGAACCCCGCGGAGAACTGGCTGTCATCGGGGAGGTGGGTTTGTCCGGAGAAATTCGACCTGTTAGCCATATCAATACACGCATTAAAGAACTACAATCTATCGGTATTGAAAAAATTCTCATCCCGGAAGGAAATATTACAGAAGCTTCTTCAGCGGGAAAGGAAATTTCAGGAATCCGGCATATTCGAGAAATTGAAAAGGTATTCGCATGAACTTAAAAGATATTTTTTTAGAAATACGAATCCGAGCACCCATAGAAAAGGTCAGGGAAGCTATCCATCCCACGCATCAGAGTAACTGGGATTTACGGTTTAGTCGAATTTTTATCCGAGAGCAGACAGAAGAACAAAGGGAAAAAGGTATATTCACTTTTTCTTTTGTTCGTTCTATCTTCGGAAGATTCTTTCAACTCAGCGGTTACGGAGAAATTGAGGAAAAGGAAGGGGAGAATGGAGAGATTTATTCTACACTCAATTTTGGTTCAGAAGATTCTCATTGTCCGATTCGAAGAGGAAAGGGTTATCATCTTCTAATCCCCGAAACGGAAAACTCTACCCTGTTTCGAACCGAGTTTCAATATAGGCCGAGATACGGGAAACTGGGGTTTTTATTCGATATATTACTATTTCGACATATTTTGAAATTTGTAACGGCTTATAGTCTGGATAGACTTAAGATATATCTGGAAAAGGAAATTCCTCCTTCACTTTCTTTGAAACGAAGCATGAATTTATACCTGATTCGACTTTCTTTATGTTTTTTCTGGGTATTCCAGTCGCTCTATCTTGGTTATTATTTCCAGGGTTACCTGGTGCATAAAATCTATTTTCGTTTGTACCCGGATGCAAATACAGCCGCTTTAAGTCTGGTAAATATTCCGGAAGTTATATTTGGCCTTTTATTTATTTTTATTCGCGATAATTTTTATCTGTATATTTTAAACTTTCTCATAGCTTTCAGTTTCTTAGTTTTATGCCTGTATAAATTCAGTATTTTGCATACAGTCGGAGCTTTCTCTTTTTTGCTTTACCTTTTCATGATGCTTCTTTCTGTATTCGGTCTATTAGGAAGAAAAGATATTCCCTATGCCGGAAACTGTAAAACTCGAATACAGAAATCATAAAGCGAGGCACTTAAATTGCTCTAATAATTGTTCTTCTTTTTCCAGTTCAAAATGGATTTTTAGGTAAAAAATTTTCTCCAGACCTTCTATCCGGAAATCCTTGATTTTCACAAAATCCTTTTCGGTGCATATAATCCAATGGTAACCATTGGATTCTTTTATAATATTTTCTATATCTTTTTCACTAAAGCTATGGTGATCCAGAAAATGTTTGAAGTGAACCTTTGCGGGCATGTACTGTACCAACATTCTTTCAAATGAATAAGGGTTTCCTATCCCGGAAAAGGCATATATCTCTTTATTGGCCAATTCTTCTAAATCATGTTTTTCCTGTTTGGAGTTCAACAAACATTCGGCCTTAAGATGGCTTTCCAGAATGGGAAGTTCCTTTTTAATCCGATAAATTTCTTTTTTAAGTTCTTTCCTTTTACCTTCGTTTTCCGGTTTACAGCGGGTAAATATCACCATATCAGCTCTCTTTAAACCGGATAGGGGTTCCCGCAGGTGTCCGAGTGGAATCGTAAACCCATTTCCGAGACCTTTGTCTGAATCAATTAAAACAATATCGAAATTTCTGGCCAATTCATGGTGCTGAAAACCATCGTCTAAAAAGATTACTTTTGCAGCGGAAGACTCTTTTTGAAATTTCCTGTAAGCATGATAACGTTTTTTACCAATAATTACTTCTGCTTCGGGTCGATTAAATTTAATGAGAAAGGGCTCATCTCCACAGTCTTCAGTTGAGTTGAAGGTTTCTACCTGCATCCCTTGCTCGCTCATTTTTCCACCATATCCTCTGCTTAATACAATGGAACGGTAAGCCGGGTAATGTCTGTCGAAAAAATCAATTAAGTAAAGAATAAAGGGTGTTTTTCCGGTTCCCCCGGTGCTTAAGTTTCCTACACTGATAACAACAGCATCTTTAAGCTCATAATTTTCTTTTTTTAAAAGTCTATCTAAAAAAAATAAGAACCTGTAAAGTAAAGTTAAGGGATAAAAAAGATATAAAAAAAATCGAAGCACCCGTTCTGGCATACCAAAAACCCTCCGAGGCTATAAATAATATTTAACTTGCCTAAATCCAATGTTTTTTAAACCCTTACAGAAAAAATGAAGGATGAAGATTGATTGAAAAGCTGGGTTAAGGAGAATTTTAAAAATCGTAAATGGGCTCTGGATATGAAACAAACAGAGGTTGGTAAAAAGGTTTTTCTCTGTGGTTGGGCCTTTCGTTTTCGAGACCAGGGAGGAGTCATTTTTATAGACCTGCGTGATAGAACCGGAATTATCCAGATTGTGGCCAGGAAAGAAAATCTCGGAGATGGTTTTAGCATCGCTGAAAACGTTCGTTCCGAGCATGTTCTTGCTGTAGAAGGCATTCTGCAAAGACGAAGCGATGAATCGATTAATCCCAAGCTTCCAACCGGGGAGTTTGAGCTTGTTATCGAAAGAATAGAAGACTTGAATCCTTCCAAAACTCCTCCTTTTGCCCTAGACGAGTTTGATGATTCCGGGGAAGAAATCCGCCTGAAATACCGCTATCTTGAATTTAGAAAGGATTCCTTAAAAGATAAAATCATAAAACGTCATCAATTTATTTTTGCTTTGAGGGAATATTTAAACTCTAAAGGCTTTTTAGAAATCGAAACACCCATTTTAAATAAATCTACACCGGAAGGAGCCAGAGACTTCTTAGTTCCTTCCCGTCTTCATCCGGGAGCATACTACGCTCTTCCTCAGTCTCCCCAGATTTTTAAACAGATCCTCATGGTGGGAGGTTTTGAGAAATATTTCCAAATTGTGAAATGTTTTAGGGATGAGGATCTGAGAGCAGACAGACAACCGGAATTTACCCAGCTCGATATGGAGTTTTCTTTCATCGACCAGGAAGATATACAAAGTCAAATCGAAGAAATGGTGGTTCATACCTTTGATAAAGCCTTCGGTCTCAAGGTAAAAGCTCCTTTCTTACGTATCGATTATAAAGAAGCCATGGAAAAATATGGTTCCGATAAACCTGATCTACGTTTTGGAATGCAATTACATGATGTTTCCGACCTGGTCGCTGATTCTGATTTCCAGGTTTTTACCGGTGCTCTGCAAAAAGGTGGAGTGGTAAAAGCCATCTGCGTTCCGGGAGGTTCTTTGATTTCCCGAAAAGAAATAGAAGACCTGACGAACTGGCTCGGACGGGACTATCGTTCCAAGGGTCTTGCTTATATGAAACACGGGAATGAGGGTTTAGAATCTACCATAACCAAGCGTTTTTCTTCCGAATGTTTGCAGAAAATTGCAGAAAGACTCGGTTCTAAAGCGGGTGATATGCTATTTTTTGGGGCCGATACTCCGAAAATTGTAAATTCCAGCCTGGGAGCCCTGCGCTTGAAACTTTCCGAGAGATTTGATACTCCTGCTGAAAATTCTTATCATTTTTCCTGGGTGGTTAACTTCCCGCTCTTCGAAAAAGATGAGGCTACAGGCAAAATTGCAGCCGTTCACCACCCTTTTACTTCACCAAGGGATGAGGATCTGGAGGGAGCTAGTCTTGAAGATTTGCAGGCTAAAAAGTTAGATCTTTTATCCAAAGCCTATGACCTGGTTCTGAATGGGAACGAAATAGGTGGAGGAAGCATCAGGATACACAGCGAATCCATACAGGAAAAGGTTTTTGAGCTAATTGGAATAGGAAAAGAAGAAGCTGAAGCGAAATTTGGATTTCTTTTGGAAGCCCTGAAATACGGTGCTCCTCCTCACGGTGGAATTGCTCTCGGTCTGGATAGGGTTCTCATGTTAATGACCGGGTCTCAATCTATTCGGGATGTAATTGCTTTCCCTAAAACGCAAAAAGGAACCTGTATGATGAGCGAATGCCCAACACCGGTAGATGAAAAACAGCTTGCCGAATTAAAAATTCGGAATATTAAGATATAAATGAGTTCTTCTAATAACAGAAAACAACACGCTGAAATGCTAAAGTTCTCTTTTCTGAACGAGGCTTTGTATGAAAAGGTATGCGGTATTAACGATATTCTTGTCCCGGAACTGGAAGAAAAGCTGGAAATCGATATAATCCCCCGCGGAACCTCCTTGATGTTAGGTGGTGAAAAAAAGAAAGTTCAGGAAGCTATTGAATTTTTTAACAACCTTACGGAAAATTTTGAGAGGAGGCCGGACAAGCAGGAGTTCGATTCCTTTGATATAAACTACCTGATTCATAAAAACGGTCAACCCGGAAGCGATTGGAGACCCAGCGAAAAAATTCTTACAACCTTCCGTGGAAGACATATTTACCCTAGGACCCGAAACCAGGAAAAGTATATTACCAGCCTTTTAAAGAATATGCTCAGTTTCGGAATCGGACCGGCGGGAACAGGAAAAACTTTTTTAAGTATTGCCACTGCCTGTCGCCTTCTGAATGAAGGCGAAGTGCAAAGGATTGTCCTGACCCGGCCTGCTGTGGAAGCAGGAGAGTCTCTGGGATTTTTACCCGGTGATCTGGTTCAAAAGGTAGATCCCTACTTAAGACCGGTTTATGATGCTCTGTATGAATGTATAGGTTTTGAAAAAACACAGGAACTTATTTCAGTTAATAAAATTGAAATTGCTCCTATTGCTTTTATGAGGGGAAGAACCTTATCTAACTCTTTTATTATATTAGATGAAGCTCAAAACTGTACCATGTCCCAACTTAAGATGTTTATGACAAGACTCGGAAGAAATTCGGTTATGAGTGTTTCCGGTGATGTCACCCAGGTTGACCTTGCGACCGGGAAATCCGGCTTACAAAGGGTAGTAGATGCCTTCCGGGATACAAACAAAATAGGGGTAGTTGAATTTGGTAAGGAAGACATATCCAGACACTCTCTTGTTGAAGTAATAGTTAAGAAATTCGAGAGCCTGGTCTAATAAATGTAAGGGGATAGGTATGTGGAAAATGTTAGAAGCTATCATGGCTTTGATAACTGATATATTAACCAGGGTCAGACCCATATCCTTCGTAAGAAAATTACAACTCATACTTGTCCTCATTACACTTATCATGATCACCTTTTTTGTGGCCTCTCCTTATCTGGGCCAGGAAAGAATTGAACTGGGTAAAAATTCTCCCTTTGCCATAGGGAACTTTGCTCCCGATACTGTAATTTCTAATAAAGAGATTATTTATGAGGATATGCAAAAAACTAATCTGGAAAGACAAAAAGCATATCAGAGTGCAGCCTATATCTTTGAGAGAGATTTTACTGTTTTAAACAGTTTAAACTCTTATATCAATGAAGATTTTGATAATCTCGAATCTCTGGGAACCAATGAAAATGCAAGCCGGATTGTTCCTCTATTAAAGAGTAAAAATCCTCGTTGGAAAAAGAGGGAACGAGCCGATTTAAAGTTATTGCTTAACTATAAAAGAAAAGATTTGGTTCGAAAAGCTGTATTAAAAGGTACTAATTTACTTTTTTCTACGCATTGTATTATGAAGGATACCCCTGAAGAATACAGTAAGATGAGTGAATCAGGTGGTAATATAGTTAATAAAGGTTCGCAGGAGAAAAATTCTATCATAGAAGGAACGAAAATTTTCCCGCGTAAGTTTATTTATGATAAGAATAAATACTTTTATAGACTGGGTCGGATCTTAGATGATAAGATTAAATTAGATCCGAATGTTCTTCCCATAGTTAAAAGATTTGTAGTATCTTATATTTACTCCTTTCCTGCCTGTATTTATAATCCGGAAGAAACCGAAAAAGAAAAACTGGCAAGGATGAATAAAGTTCCGGTTGTAAAAAGTAGAATTGTAGCTAATGAAACGGTTGTCAAAAAGGGAGAACTCATCACTCCTGAGATTAAGAAAAAACTGGAAATTATCAACGATAACGCATCGAATGCTAACACTACTTCTATTCTTTCCCTTTTAATTATCCAGGTTATTTTTGTTTCGATTATTGGCTTTTTCTTGAAAGGCTATGACAGACGACGCTTAAACGATGTATCCAGTAATGTGGTAGTATTTAGCATGATCTGGATTGTTTCCATTGCCACATATTTTATCAGTGCTGCTTTTTATAAGCCGGAAAGCGATTTCGAATCGGTTTACTATTTTGCTATATTTGTACCAATAGGTATGGTAGGCTTACTTTTAAGTTTTATTTATGATATACAACTTTCTATTGCTATAGGCTTTTATCTCTCTTTATTTGTATTTATTTCTTCTCGCTATAATCCAACCTCTTTCTTTATTTCTTTTTGCACATCTATCATCGCTTCGATTTACGGTAGGAAACTTACCAAAAGAATCGATTTTATTAAATCCGGGTTTGTAATTGCCGGGATGCAAATGTTGGTTTCCACCAGCGGTTATTTGTTTGATTCCAGACCCTATTGGGTGAGTACGGGTAGTGGAAGTTTTACTTCCGATCTATTACATTCTAATATTTTTAAGCTTTATTTAATTTGTCTCATCAACGGTTTTATATGCACTACTGCCGCTCAATTTTTGTTGCCAATTTATGAATATCTGTTTAATATTCCTACTCGTTTTAAATTGATGGAATTAGCTGATACGGGTCATCCCCTGTTGCAATCCCTTCTTACCAGGGCTCCTTCTACCTATACTCATACTTTTATGGTAGCAGCTATGTCTGAAAGAGCAGCTCAAAATTTAAATTTGAACTGGCTTCTTACAAGGGTAGGTGTTTATTACCATGATATAGGAAAGATTCCCAATGCAGGTTTCTTTATTGAAAATCAGCACCTTATTCCCAGACCGGAAAATGTGGATAAGAATAATCCATCCATAGCGGCTTCAGTTGTGATTCGCCACGTTACCGATGGGATTGAAATGGCGAAAAAAGCTCGTCTTCCGAGAGAGGTAATTGACTTTATCCCGGAACACCACGGCACGAGTACCATGGCATTTTTTTATCATAAAGCCCTGGCCGACTTAACTAATGAACAGAGAGGTAATATTAAAAAATCTGATTTTCAGTATCCCGGCCCCAAGCCTCAGTCTAAGGAAACTGCTATCGTTATGATCGCTGATTCGGTGGAAGCTGCCAGTCGTTCGCTTGATGTGGTAAGTTCGGAAAGTGTAGATGAACTTATACAAAAAATAATTAATATAAAACTGGCAGAAAGTCAATTAGACGAGTCCGGTCTTACCATTGGAGACCTCTTAATCATTAAATCATCCTTCAAAGAAGTTCTACTATCAAGTCTGCATTCCAGGCCGAAATATCCAAAGCCGGAAGAAACAAAAAAATTAGAGGGAAAAGAAGTATCCGAACAGGACAAATCAGAACAAGAAAATAAATCTCCTGAGGATAAAAGCGTGTCTGAAAAAAGTATAGACACAGGCGAGAAAGTGCTTCCTCATCTTCAAAAGAATACTGAGATAGAAAATTTAGAAATTAAGACAATAGTTTCAAAGAAAAAAGTAAGAAAGAAAAAGACTGCATCCAAGAAAAAGAGCCTGAGTGTAGCAAGGGAGAAAAAGGATGCCGGTATTTAATTTTGAGCTTGATCTTTCTTATTTTTGCGATTTAGATGAAGAGAAAATCAGAATAAATGTAGATAAAGTTCTGTCCTTCGTAGGTGGATATACGGAATATGAATTGTCTTTGCTTGTAACTGATGATGAAAGCATTCGTGAAATAAATCGAGTTTATAGAAAAAAGGACTCCAGCACAGATGTCCTTTCTCTTCCGATACATGATAAGCTAAATGTTAGTACTCCTTATCCAATATTGGGAGAAATTGTAATTTCTTATGATACTTTAAAGCGTCAGGCCTTATCTATAGGGCATGGAGAAATAGATGAATTTTATCGCTTATTGGTTCATGGTATTCTACATTTATTAGGATATGATCATGAACTTGGAGAAAGAGAGGAATTAGAAATGAAGGAAAAAGAAGATGAATGTCTGTCTTTGATTTTTACAGGTACGAATTCTTAAAAATAGGAGAAACATATGGAAAACGAGAATCCAATAGATAATTCAAACCCGGGCTTTTTTAAGAGGAACAAACAAAATATATTCCTTGTTCTGAAAATTTTTATATTTCTTATATTTTTTATTCCGACCGGTATGCTGGTTACTTCTTATATTATGTGGTTTCAAAAAAGAGATCTGATTATAAAAAATCTTGATAGTTATTATAAAGAAGTAAGTAGCAAGACTGCCATCATTAAGAGTCGTCCTATTAAAATATTCGACATCAATGAAAAATTGATAGGTGAGTTTAATCGAAAAAGTTTTAAACCCATACGCACGGATAATATAAAGGATCATGCAACCATTATCTGGGCATTACTATCTTCCGAGGATAGGGATTTTTTTCAACATGGAGGAATTAATTTTTCTGCTGTATTTCGGGCTTTTATAGTAAACCTGGCAAAGATGCGTCTTTCTCAGGGGGGAAGTACTATTACACAACAGCTCGCCAAATTAACTTTAAATCTCGGAGAAAGAAATTTGATGAATAAGCTCTCCGAAGTTTTTTGTACTTACTATATTGAAAGTAATTATAATAAAGAATCCATATTGGCTATGTATATGAACCAGATTTACATGGGAGAAGGAAATACGGGTCTGGAAGAAGCTTCAAGGTTTTATTATAGTAAATCCGCTAAAGAACTTAGCCCTGCAGAAGCTGCACTTTTAGTCGGTCTTATCCCTGCTCCTTCTGTATACAATCCGGTAAAAAACCTTCATATTGCTCTTGCCAGACAGAAGCGAGTTATGTTCGATATGGCCAATAATACAGACTTACATTTTAACAAGAAAAAATTAGATCAGAGTTACAGGCATACTATTTCTGAGCAAATTCGGAAGTTTATGAATCAGTATGTGGTAAGAGAGGTTAAAGACTCACAACAAAAAAAAAGGAAGCACTATTCCAGCATAATTGGGAAGTATGGATACGATAAACAATTCAGGATTAACCATGCTCCTGACTTTAATGAAAGTGTTAGAAAATTTGTTTTCGATAAGATACCGCAGGAAGAGCTTGATTCTAAAGATATACGTGTATACACGAGTCTGGATTACGAAAAACAAATTATTGCCGAAGCTGCACTCAGGGAAGGAATCGAAAGAGTAAGGGGTTCTTTAAACGATAGAAAAAATTATTATATCAAGAAAAATAGTGTTGCGGAAAGTAAGATCGAAGACAAAATTATTAATAGCATGAATGGGAGTTTTGTGTCCATGAATCCTGTAAATGGATACATTGAAGCTATGGTAGGAGCTTATCGAATTTCTTCTGTTTATCGTTTAAATAGAGCAGAGGCAGCTCGCAGACAACCGGGTTCTTCCATAAAAGGTCTTGTTTATGCTCTTGCCCTACAAAAGAGAATTATTAATCCTTCAAGTCTGGTAATCGATGAAAAACTAAATATAAGTGGTTATTCTCCCAAAAACTGGTACAAGGGTTTTAAAGGACCTATAACCGCAAGACAGGCTATTGCTTTATCAGTAAACACGATTCCTGTAAAACTTTTACAGGAAATTGGTGTTAACTACTTTTTATATAAACTTTCTGAAATACTCAGTATTCCTTATGAAGTCATAGAAAAAAGATTCGGTAAAAACCTGTCTCTCGCTCTTGGCTCCGGAGAACTTACTCCTGTTGAAATGGCAACCATCTATTCAGTGATAGCCAATGGTGGAAAAAAAGTAAGTCCGAAGAAGATTTTAAGAATAGAGGATAGTGCCGGAAATAAGCTATACACACTTGAGCAGGATAAGGAAGAAGGTACCCAAATTATTGATTCAGTTGCCTGTGCTATAGCTTTAAACCTCATGGAAGCGGTTTTGAGTGAGGAGGGAACTATGCCTGTAAAATTGAGTCAGGGTGAATGGTTTCCTATGGCCGGTAAAACAGGAACCGTGCAAATTCCGGGGAAAATTCGGAAGAAATGGAGTAATCGTTCCGGTATTCGGGATGCCTGGTTTGTGGGAGTTTTTCCTTCCAATGTAAGTGCTGTTTGGGTCGGAAATGATTTGGGTGCTCCTTTTCCGGGTTCGGGTTCCGGGATTACAGGTCAGATCTGGTTGAAATATGCTCGTTATATTAAAGTAAAAAAAGGGATGGGGCAAAATCTTGTAAGTTCAATACAGGGTGATCATATACAGGTAGATGTATGTGGGGATAATGGTAAACTATTAGTTGATTATCCTGAATGTGCTCATCCCGTTTATGCTCAGTATTATTATAGAGGTGATGAACCGAAGAAAGAAGAAATTCCGGTTGCCAGTATTGATCCAGGCAGTGTCTATATCAATACCCGTGGAGAAGGTAATGAAAATCAGGAAGGAATTGCCTTTGAAGAAGAAGAGCTTCACCGGGATGAGAATATTGTGGAAGAAGAGGAAAGTTTAATTAATCCTTTTGATGAAACCTTAGAAACAATTGATGAGCCGATAGAAGAAATAAAAGAGCTACCGGATACAAATTCACCCCCTCCGAGTTCAGGAGATGAAGGTGGATTTGTAGAAGAAAATAAGGAAATAAGTACTGAGCTAAAAGAGAAAGTAAACCAGGAACCGGTTAATCCTCCATCGGAAGAAAAAAATCCTCCGAATTTTAATATAGATAAAAATGAAAGTCCTAAAACAGAAACAACTTCGCCGAATCCCGGAACAAATTAAATTTGTTAGAGGTTAAGTAGGTTTCATCTAAAGACCAGAGAAAAATCCAGGGGGCCTCTTCATACAGATGATGTGTGATGGTTTCCAGATTTTTTCTCTGTTTTTCTATAGGAATATGATCCTTGTTTCTGTAATTTTCAATAAATTTATCAATTAGTATATTTGCATATAATGCGCGATTACCTCCATTTCCCATGGCTTTAGAGTAAAAAAGAGGGTCTATAAAATTATAAATAGAATTATAGTCAATGTACCAGGTTAAAAGGGTCAGATCTCCTTTTCCTTCTCCATTTTCTTTATATAATTTAGTTTTTTCTAGTGGAATGATTTTAATTCTAAGGCCTATGTTTTTAAGATACTGGACTAAAACAGCACCTTTGGCTTTATTTTCATCATCCGATTTCATTCGAAACTCCAAAGTTCGGTTCAGAATTGCCGGATAACAGGCAGACTGTTTTAATAAATATTTCGCTTTTTTTACATCAAAAGGATAAGTCGGAACTGTTTGGATATTTAAATTATTATAAAAATCTAATGGTATAGAAGCATAGGTTTCTTTCGCTCGGGAAGAAAATAGCTTATCAATAATGAGTTTTTTATTTACGGCATAATTAAGAGCTTTTCGAAAGGAAATATCGAAACATTTTTCTCTCGCATTTATCGCAATATATTGTACCGAGCGACTTTCTAAAGTATACATTTTTCCTTTCTCTGTTGCAGGGTGAGAACTTAGAAAATAAGGTAGCTTAAAACTATCCAACCGATTTTTAGAGAAAAGATAAATTGCGATAGTAGACTCCGTTATTGTCTGCAATATCAATGTAGAGGGTAGGGGAGAATTGCTAATAAAATTTGGGTTTCTTGATAACTCGATTTGATTATTTTTTATCCAGTGGGTAATATGATAAGGTCCTGCTGAATGAAAGGTTCCTTCTTTTTCATGGATAGAACGGCTATAGATTCCTGCTGAAGCCTGGGAGAGTAATTCTAATAGCCTTTCTTTTGAGTATAAAAATTGTATTTCTACTTCATTCGTTCCCAATATTTTTATTGATTTGATTCTTGCATATAAGCTTTTCTTGGGACCGGTTTGAGTACGCAGGCGATTTAAGCAATATTGCACATCTTCCGCATTCAGAGAATTTTCATTTTTATCTAAGAGCTTTTTCAGCTTTATTCTTAAAATTCCACCTGGCTTTTCTGTATAAGATTGAACCATAGAAAAATCCTCCAGGCCGGTTTCGGTAAAAAGTCTCGGAAAAAGAAGAATACTAATTTTTTGAAAACTAAGATCCGTTGCAAATATTGGATCGAGTTTGCTCGGCTCCGAACTTATACCGAGTCTGAGAACATTTTTATCTTGAAAATCGCTCTGTGGTTTGCAAAAAAGTAAGGACAATAAGAGTAGAAATATTTTATATGTTCTCTTAAACTTAGAAGGAAAAGAAAACCCGGGCATGTCGATATACAAAAGACTTCTAAAGTATTCTTTCAAATATAAATACAGATTAATCATAGGTATCTTCTTATCATTTCTGGTTTCAATTTTCAATGGAGCATCATTAACAAGCATGATACCCATTTTTGATTCTTTGAGTAAAAATTCAAACTATAAGTTTCAAATTGCTGTTACCAAAAGAGATAAAGAACTTTTGAGCCAGAAAGAATCAGGTAAAACTTTTAGTAAAATTGAAGCCATTGAATATCTCCTCGCACACTATAAAACGAAGGTCAACCAAAAATTTTCAGAAATGAATCCGGGAGAAACTGTATGGTTTTTCATAAAGCTTGTATTTCCTATTTATCTTTTAAAACTTATATGTCTGACCGGGGCTATTTTTTGTATTAACTCGGCTGGATTTTACGCGATTCGTGACCTGAGATTCGAGCTTTATAAACGATTACAAATTCTTCCTCTAAACCTCTTTGTTCGGGAAAAGACGGGAATACTGATGAGTCGCATCATTAATGATGTTGATATACTGGCCAGGACAATAAGTTCTGATTTGAAGGATGCCATTAATGACTTTTTTTATGTGCTTACCCATCTTCTTCTTCTGTTATTTTTAAGTTGGAAAATGTTTATACTGGTTTTTGTTATTATGCCTCTTATTATGGGACCGATTTCTGCATTTGCAGAGAAAATTCGGAAGGCTACAAAAAGTCAGCAGGAGCGCTTGTCTGAACTCAATGGACATCTACAGGAAGTACTGGCCGGTATACGGGTAATTCGAGCTTTTTCTATGGAAAAGAAAGAGTCCCTTCGTTTCAGGAAAATTAGCGAAGAGTTAGCAGCCAAAACTTTCAAGGGGCATTTTTATCATCAATTAGGCCCTTCTATTGTAGAATTCTCGGGCTCTATTTTATCTGCTATTTTTCTTGCCTATGGAGCTTTCCTTATTTCTCAGGAAAGTATATCCCGTGGTTCCTTTATGGCATTTTTCTTGACCCTGATTTTCATTATGCGCCCAATAAAGCAACTCAGTGTAATGTATAATCTTATACAGAGTTCACGTTCAGCCGGGGAACGTGTATTTGAAATCTTGGATTCCGAGCCGGATATAGTTGATGTGGAAAATCCGCAGATATTTAAAAAATTAAATCAGGGTATTCTAATAAAAGATTTATCTTATGCTTATCCCGGATCAAATAAACTTACCTTAAAAAGCGTAAATTTACAGATAAAGACAGGGGAGACTGTTGCCCTGGTCGGAGAGAGCGGGGCAGGGAAGTCTACACTGGCCGAGTTAATTCCCCGTTTTATAGATCCTACAGAAGGATATATTTTATTTGATGGAACGGATATTCGAAATATGAAGCTCTCCTCTCTAAGGAGAAGTATTGCGGTAGTATCACAGCAGGTCTTTTTGTTTAATGCCAGTATCAGGAGCAATATAGCATATGGAAGTTCTTCTGCTACAGAAGAGCAAATTGTTCGTGCAGCCGAAGAAGCCTATGCTATGGAGTTTATTAGTAAATTTGATGAAGGTCTGGATACACTTGTCGGAGAAAGGGGAGTTATGTTATCCGGGGGACAAAGACAGAGAATATCTATTGCTCGCGCTTTAATTTTAAATCCCCAAATCTTGATTTTAGACGAAGCTACTTCCGCACTCGATACGGAATCTGAGCGCCTTGTCCAAATGGCTCTTGAAAGACTTTATAAGAATCGAACTACTATTATTATTGCACACAGGCTTTCCACTATACAGGTTGCGGATCGAATCTGCTATATGGAGGATGGAGAAATACTGGAAGCAGGTACTCATGCCGAGCTAATGGAAAAAGGAGGGAAATATAAAAAACTCTATGACTTACAATTTGCAAGTCATAGTTAGTAAGTTATTATTTATTGAATTGGTCTATAAGTAATCTATAATAATGAATCGTTCTTTGATAATTTTCAAGATGAATTGATTCATTGTAATTATGTATACTGGTTCGTTCAACTGCGTCTAATATAACCGGGTTGAATCGGTAAATGTTATCACTCAAGTCCCCATATTTAAAAGCATCGGTTCCTCCAATTGTAATATAGGGACTTACAATAGCTTCAGGATAAATTTCTTGTATAACTTTTTCAAGGGTTTTATAAGCAGAGACATCTGTTTTTGAAATATTAGAAGCACCTCGTGTATTACTTACTTCTTTAATTTCTACCACATAATCTTTAGAGGCTTCTTTTATATGTAAACGTACATCTTCTACCGTATCACCCGGAAGAATTCGAAAGTTTACAACAAATTCGACTTCTGGTGCTATTACATTAGTTCCCTCACTTCCTTTCATCATTGTGAGTGCAGTTGTTGTGCGAACAATCGCATTAGTTGCCGGATTTTTTGCGAGTTGTTCTAGTAATATAGGTTTCATCAACCATTGATTGGCTATTGCCAATCTACTAGGAAATGACATTGCTCCACCAATATTACTTAGAAAAATCTCAATACTGGGAACTAATCTGAGTGGCATTTGATTCTTTTCCAAGTTTATCATGATCTGAGCTGCCTGTCCCATAGTCGATTCGAGTGGTGGCATGGATGAATGTCCCCCATTTCCTTTGACCCTAATGACAGCTGATAGAAATCCTTTTTCGCCTACTCCGATCATTGCAATATCACTTTGAATACCTTTCAAACTTCCTTTTTTGGCTACAAGTCCTCCTTCATCAAATATTGCTTCAAATCTTAATCCTTCAGCTTTAAAATATTGAGCAATTTTAACAGCACCTTCTTTACCTCCTACCTCTTCATCCTGTCCAAAAGCAAGGTATATATCACGCGTTGGAACAAAACCTTTTTTTATATATTCATCACAGGTTTCTAATATTCCATGCAGCATGTTCTTCATATCCAAAGTTCCCCTGCCATATAATCTTTTATCGTGAATAGTTCCTAAGAAAGGAGACTGTTTCCAACGTTTTTCATCTCCGGGATTTACTACATCTAAATGAGCTAAAAATAATATAGGCTGACTTCTCGAATTTGTTCCTTTCCAATGCAGTACAAGAGCATAACGGTTAATACGTTTTTCTGACATTGTCGAAAAGACTATAGGATAGTTTTCTTTTAAAACCTGAATATATTTTTCAAACGCAGGGAAATCTGTTTTTCCATAATCAGCTTTACTTATAGTAGGAACCTGTATGCCGTTAACAAATCTTTGTATAGATTCTGGTTTTAATTCGGGAATCTTCGCTGTAGCTGAATTATTTGACTTACCCGGTTTTCCAAATGGATAACGATACATATTCAATAATAAGACAGTTGTAAGAATCAAAAGAACAACAAATACTGTACTAAAAATAATAAATAATTTTTTAATAGGATTCAAGTTATACCTCATATCATTGTTAAGTTTTTTTTATTTTTAGAAAAGGTCAAGAATTTGTATTTTTCTAAAAATAGAAATCCATTATAAATAAAGAAAAAAATTCTCGCCAAAATAAATAAAGTAAATAAAATCCATAAACATCGCTATGAAACTCGTATTTGATATGGACAATACATTAAGTGATGATTTTGGTAACAAACTGAGACCCGGTATTAAACCTTTACTGGAGCGCTTAAAAAAAGAAGGCCACTCCCTTATCCTTTGGACAAACTCCGGAAGGGCGAGGGCTATCGAAATACTAAAACGAAATGAATTATATGAGTTTTTTGATACACGAATTTATCGTGAAGACTATGATCCTGAAAATAAAAAACTTATGAAAGATATATCCTTGATTCAAGCAGATATTTTAATAGATGACGATCCGGCCGAAATTGCCTTTAATCAGAAAAACAAACAAAAGGCAATTCTGGTAAAGGCCTATCGCGGGAAGGAAGTCGAAACGGATGAAGAAGAAACATTAAAAATCTACAAGGCTATCCAAAAAGTAAATAAACCTTTCTGGTTATTTTAAGAAATATTATTATATTAGATTTATCAAATTATCCGTTCGAATATGAGAAATCGAATTAATACAATAAGGTGTAAATTTTCCATCTCGATAATCAATCACTGAAAGAGAGGTATTGTAGATCCGGGGAAGC
The DNA here is from genome assembly GCA_024233835.1 of Leptospiraceae bacterium. Taxonomy (NCBI): domain Bacteria; kingdom Pseudomonadati; phylum Spirochaetota; class Leptospiria; order Leptospirales; family Leptospiraceae; species Leptospiraceae bacterium. The sequence goes on along the minus strand of JACKPC010000002.1, from coordinate 952,909 downwards.
CAATCTAAATCCCTTTCTTCTCCGAGTTGCAAAAACTTTGAAAGTAAAATAGAAATAGGAGTACCGGAACTAAAAGCGATTACAACATCTTCTTTACCTGAATAATGATTTAACTCTTCAAGAAACGACAGGCAGGAAGATTTAAATTCTTCATAAGAATACAGTCCTCCTAATTCCACCTGCTTTTCTTTCCAGGCTTTTACAATTTTTACAGTTAAATTATAAAAAAGAAGTAAGACCCTCTTACCTCCTTCGGAGCGAACCTGTAGCCAGGTTTGTAAAGTGTCCGCAAAAGAAGCATCGGTAAGAGATAAACTTTCAGCTACAGTTCTCCAGAGTTCTACCGTAATCTCATTGAGTCCGATAAACTCTTTTCTTTCAACATCCTGTTGTAAAAAGGATGTTGAAATCTCTGCTGTATCTTTCTGACGCTTTAGACTTCCTGAATATACTACGGAAGGATTCAAATGAATACTTTCAAAATAAGAGGAAAGAAATTTAGACTGTTGAATACCCCGTTCAGAAAGCATATCATAATTTTCACCTTTTGAATTTGCACTTCCGTGTCGTATTAAATACAGTTTAGACATTATATTTCTCTATGTCAGAAGAAGAAATACAATGAATACCTAATGCTTTCATATCTTCTATAGCTTTTTTATCATCTCCGGGAGAAAGGTTTACCGCTCTACAGGCATCTTCTATGAGGTAAGTATCATAACCCAATTCTTTAGCGTCCACAGCTGTAAACTTTACGCAGAAGTCCAGTGCCAGACCGCAGACAAAGATTTTTTTTACTCCATTTTCTTTCAGGTATTCATGCATCCCGGTTGCCTTTCGTTTTCCATTGTCAAAAAAGCCGGAATAACTATCTACGGTTTTTTCCTGTCCCTTGGGAAAGACTTTTTGAATCTTTTCTATACGTAAGTCCTTATGAAATTTGGCTCCTTCTGTATTCATAACACAATGATCGGGCCAGAGGACCTGCTGAAGCCCGTGCAAATCAATTAAGTCTCCCGGTTTTTTACCGCTATGTTGAGAAGCAAAACTTCCGTGATCGGCAGGATGCCAGTCCTGTGTGGATACAATCATAGAAAAGTTTTCCATGATATGGTTAGCAATGGGAACTACTCTATCTCCTTCCTGAACAGCCAGAGCTCCACCCGGCATAAAGTCATATTGTAAATCTACCAGTATAAGACAATTTGTCATATTCCTATCTCCTAAATTAGTAAATATTAAAATCCTCGTGCTTGTAATATCAACTTTTCCCGATTCCGGAAGAGTGAAGATTCAAGACCAACCGGGTATTCATGCGGATTTGTAAAACGACGGATTCCCTTATGAAACGAGTCGAGTTCTGTTTTGGCTCTTTCTTGAATCAGACTTAGAGGTTCTTTTTGTATAAGCCTGGAACCATTCTTATACACCGGCACTAAGAGATCTTTATAAGTTGTATATTCTAACTTTTTTCTTCTTGTTGTATTATTCGGATCAATAATAACATCGTTATTAACATTTCCCAGTAACTCATCATAGATCATATCCCCGCAGTATAAATCATCTGAGTCTTTATATCGCCTGACCTGTAAGACTCCGGGTATATTCGTTTTTTCTTTTTGTTCGGAAACCTTTAAAGTCTGTACCCAGTTTCCAGCAGTCTTACGAGCTGTAATTTTATACACTCCTCCGAGGGCGGGTTGTTCATAAGCTGTAGCTAATTTAGTTCCAACACCCCATACGTTGATAGCTGCATCCTGTAACTTAATATCCTGTATGAGATATTCATCTAAATCATTACTGGCATAAATACTTGCGTCTGAAAAGCCAGCCTTGTCCATGATTTCTCTTGCCTTCTTACTTAAGTAAGCAAGGTCTCCGGAATCCAAACGTATTCCGAGAAATCGATGCCCGCTTTCCTTTAAGGTTTTGGCTACTTCAACAGCATTCTTTACGCCCTGCACCGTATCATAAGTATCCACAAGGAAAACGCAGTTGTTCGGCATATGTTCGGCATATTTCTCAAAAGCTTCCTTTTCCGAATCAAAAGACATCACCCAGCTATGAGCATGGGTTCCTTTTATCGGAATGCCAAATTTATAACCTGCCAGAACATTTGAAGTAGCCGAGCATCCTCCCACAAAAGCGGCACGGCTTGCAGAAAGACCTCCGTCGGTTCCCTGTGCACGTCTTAAGCCAAATTCTAAAACTGGATCGCCCTTGGCAGCAAAAACAACACGGCTGGCTTTTGTGGCAATTAGGGTTTCAAAGTTTATGACATTTAGAAGAAAGGTTTCGATTAATTGACACTCAATTAAGGGACCTCGCACTCGAACCAAAGGCTCAAAAGGGAATGCCACATTCCCTTCCGGTATAGCATCCACAGCTGAAGTAAATCGTAATGTCCTTAAATAGTCGAGGAAATCAGAAGAAAAAAGTCTTTTTCCATCACTTCCTTGAAGGGTGGATAAATAGTGAATTTCTTCTTCTTCAAAAGAAAAACTTTCCAGGTAAGTAAGAAACCTTTCCAGCCCGCAACTCAGTGCATAACCACCATGGAATGGATTTTTCCTGAAGAACATAGAAAAGTTGGCTTCTTCTTCATGCTTTCCGGATTTGAAATATCCATAAGCCATACTGAGTTGGTATAAGTCGGTAAAAAGAATAGAATCTTTCATTATTTACCTCATACAATAGTAATTTTGTTTGAGCTTTAAAAAACAAGTTTTTATTTCTAAAATTTTAAAAATCATTTGATGAAGGTTTCCTTAGTGAACGTAAGATCTTATCCAGTGTCAGACTTTGCCACTGGGCAAATATACCTATAGCAACAAAAATACAGGTAATGATGAAAGTATCTCTTGCCATCGTATTAAAGTGGGTATCGAGTAAGAGATAAGAAAATAAAAATACAAAACCTCCATAAACGGTACCAAAAATAAGAAAAACATAATTTACAATCTTTACATATAACGAGTATACAGGTTTTCTTTTGCAATAAAAAGCAAAGATTAATTGTAAAGAATAAATTAAAGCGAGAGGAGCTAAACCCAGTACCCAGAGAAAACCATAAACCAGAGCTCCGAGGTTATCTGCATAAAGAGAACAGGGAAAGATTAAAAATAGAAAAATAAATCCTGTGAATCTTTGTACGTTCATATATTTAATTTATCCCTGCTGTTACTTTAATAATTATTTCTTCTTTTTTTTCTTTTTTTTCTTCTTCTTTTTTACATCGTCCTCGTCTTCCTCATCATCTTCTTCATAATCTTCATCATCATCATCTTCATCATCTTCATCATCATCAACTTGCCAGGCATCCACTAAGTCATCGACAAACTCTTCTTCTTCCTCGGATAGATCGTCAGCCTCCACAATTTCATATAAGCTGTTTGTTATATTAGCTAATAAGCTATTACTCAGGTGTTCACCTAAGAGTTCTATGGATTCTTCTAAAAGATCTTCATCATCCAGATTTTTTCTGGCAAATTTCAAAACCTCTTTTACTGAATACTCCGAACCTAACTTTTTAAAAGTATCTTTCAGATAGGAAGAAATCTGTTCTAACTCTTCATCACTTAACTCATCATCCGCATTGGCAGCGTGAAGAGCAATTAATCCCAGCCTGTATTCAACCGGATAATCTCCCATGGCATCGAGCATTTCTTCATAATCATCTTCAGACATATTATCAAGTTCTGAGTCAAAGTCTTCTAATAGGGAATCGTCATCTCCCCAATGAGATTCATCTAACTCATCGGTATCGATCTTCTTGATTATCCAGGTATCTCCATCATTATATTTCTTATTAATAATATAGTCATAAGGAATATAGCAATATCCTTTATCTCCCCAATCTTTTCCCCAGGAATTGCGGACGATAAAGACCTTATCCGCATCTGAATAGCCCACGCAGAGCATGGCATGGCCGCTATGCTCTTCTCTGGAAACTTCCTTGGGTGTAGGTTTAGGAACCAGACCTTTTCGATGTTTATCAAAAGACTTAAACAGGGAGAGACCAAAAATAATCGGATATCCTTCAGCCAGGCAGGATTTCCAGGCATCCAATTCTGTGGGAACCACCATATAGTCTTCGATAAGGAATTTACTGGCTTCTTCATAGGCTTTTTTTGACGGTTCTTCGTTCACATTATCTTCATCAAAAGGCCAGGTATTTTCCGAACAAATGCCATATTCTTTCAAGCTCTTCACTGCTAGATCAATACAACTCCCCTGGTCTTTCATTTTCTTATATTCCGGATCCATTTTTCGAGCATTGTAGTATAAAAAAAGTCGGCTTACGTCATAAGCATTATCACCAAGATGTTTTTTTAGTAGATATTCATAAGCTCCGGCGGTTGCGTTTGCAGTACAGCTAAATGTGTCTCCCTGTTGCTCGATCGCAGTCATCAGTTTTCTCATATCTACTTTTGGAGGTAAATTTCGATTATTAAAACGTTTGGAAACGAACTTATTTGCAGAATCCTTACCTTTGGATTTCTGATAACCTTTTATAGATTGCTTGGAACCATCCGGCCTTTCCATGACCAGTTCTTTCATGAATTCTTCTGCAAATTCTTTAACAATTCCCTTAACTAAATCTTCCAGCATAAGTCCTCCGAATCAATCAGGCTAATAATTAAAAGAATATATTGATAAGCACAGGATTAAACAAGTCTTTTTTCGTATTCAAGCCAGTACAAAAGGATGCAATACTTAGATTTTATAAATAGGAGTTGTCCTCATAATTTTTCTCTTGGCAAAGAAAACTACTTACAATATCTGTAAATCAGGTAAGCTAAAATGAACTTGAGTAATAGTATTCTGATTGATAAAGTTGAAATTATTGAGAAAACAGATTATTTTACCCTGAGCATAAATCAGAAAAAGAACCGTCTCTATCTTTATTATACATCTAAACCCATTTTTTTCGTTGAAGAAATCTCTGAATATATTCCTGCTTTTGAAAAAGCCCTTTCCAGGTTACAGCCAGGGTTTTCTGTTTTATCCGATAAGCGCTATTGTCTTCCATATTGCCGGGCCGTAGCTGATGAAATAGCCAGGACTCAGGAGATGTCTCAGGAAAAAGGCCTTGGAAATGTAGCGATTATCTTTCCGGAATCTCCGCTCAGGCAGATTCCTTCTTTATATTCTTTACAGAAGACGGGTATATCCTATAAAAGTTTTTTAAGTTTTCGAGAAGCAGAAGAATGGTTAGATTCTAATTCTGACTTATCCTAATTCTTTTTTTTGAATAGAGTTTTTACGAAAAAAATTATTGGACAAATTTCGAAAAAAGAAAGCACCATGGCAAAAAAACTAAGGAAGGATATATGCGTAAGTTTTTACTTCTCTTTATTTCAATCTTTGTTTTAGGTCTGGTTGCCTGCGGGCCTGCTCCTTTAAAATATTCCCGCGTAAGCACACTCGGAACATTCTTAAGTGCTGATGTGCAACAGGGAAGCAAAAGGGTTATGTGGTTCCAGATGTTTGACCAGGTTGGAAATGCTTCTGTTATCGATAGCTATAAAACAGCTACTCAGAAAGTAGTCGATGGGAAATACCCGGCTAAAGTCTCTGAAAATAACCACATCTGGTTGTTGGTAGGAAACCGTTTTGAAATCCGTCTAATCGCCGATAGTAAAAATAAAGTTTTCCAAAATACAAAGAAGTTAGAAGAATTTTTGAAAAGCTTCGATTTAGCTGGTTTGGAAGGAATTACCCAGGCTGATAAGATGGCAAGTAGCTTATTGGAAAAATACATTCCCAGGCTCAGTAAAGTCTCTACCAGAACTACAACTAAAAAAAGAATTCGTAAATAATGAAAAAAGACAGTGGGTATTTACCCGCTGTCTCTATTTATAATATTAGTTTTGAAGTTCTTTGATTTCTTTATTTACAGGAGCTCCATTTTCCCATTCTCCGGAATAAATTTCATAGCCCTCTTTATCGTATAAGGTTCCTTTTCCATGAAAGCGGTTGTCCTTAAAGAATCCATAGTATTTGTTTCCGGCAGAAGATAGAAAAATTCCTTCTCCTTCCAGTTTACCTTCTACAAAATTTCCATAATATAAGTTCCCCAGTTCGGAAATCAAAACACCATTTCCGGAAAACTTATCATTTTCTAAATTACCGGCGTAACGCTCTCCGGCTGAATGAATATATTCCGGTTTTTTAGTAATTTTACTTTCTTCCACCAGACCGTAAATCCGATTACTCTTCGGATGAATAAAGAAACCTCTGGGTATGTTTGAGATCCCATCAAACTCTCCTGCATACATAGAGCCGTTTTTTCCGATTAAAAGCCCTTTTCCCCTCGGAAAACCGTCTTCGAAATTTCCAAAGAAGGAGGTAGTATCCGGATAAATGTAATATCCAACACCATGAAATTTTTGCTTTTTAAAATTTCCAATATAGCGGTGTCCGTGGTAAGAATTTGCATAACCTCTACCTTCAAGCCTTCCTTCCTTCAGATTTCCGGTATAAAAATCTCCATTATGAAAATGATAGGAACCAAAACCTTCAGGTTTACCGGATGAATAATCTCCTGTATAAACATCTCCATTTTTAAAGATACTGGCTCCCTTACCTGAAAAAAAACCTTTCGAAAATGTTCCCCGGTAGAGATTTCCTATTTCATCGAGATAAATACCTTCTCCATCCTGACAATCTCCCTGTAAACAGGGCTTTGAAGTAGAGCTTTCTTCTGAAAAAACAGGAAAAACCAGCAATAAAGTTAAAATTAAAATTTTGTAAAACCACATAAGTTCCTCACTTGATGTTATTCTAAAAATACTATAAGCGATTAGGGAAAGTAAATAAAATTTTTAAGAATTGTCTATCACAATAACGGGAGGAGCTTTGGGTAAAGATTCTAATTGGGGAAGAAGAGATTTTAAATTTCCTATATATTGAAATTCCTCTTCAGAAGTTAAGGATAAACCTAAAAAGACTTTTAAGTCTCGCTTTGCCAGCCTGCCAAGTTCTTTCAGTACCTTTTTGTAACGGTAAGGAGTTTCATAAAGAACAAGGGTATGTTTTAGTTTGAGATACTGTAAAAGTTCTTCTTCCCTTTTCTTATCATCTCGATTTAAAAATCCTATAAAGGTAAAGGGTCTTACCGAAAAACCGGATAGAGAAAGAGCTGCTGTAAGAGCCGAGGGACCGGGAATCACTCGTATACTGACTCCCATAGACCTGCATATATTGACAAGACTGCGGCCCGGGTCTTCTATTCCCGGACTTCCTGCATCCGGCAATAGTACGGATTGGGAGGAATTTTTTACTTTTTCTGCCAGTTCTCGGACTTCTATTTCGGAACTATGCTCATTATAAAGTTCAAAATCCCGTTTTTCCAGACCCAGAGATTTTAAAAACTTCGAAGTCTCCTTAAATTCTTCTCCGATAATGAGCTGGGCTTTTGAGATAACTTCCTTTGCCCGGAGGCTATAATCTTCCTTATTGCCAATCGGAACAGAAATTAGGTATAAACAGGACATTTTAGTAAAATGGTTTTTGGATATAAATTCCTGCTTTTTTACACTCAGTTTTTAGATTTTCGTCTCCCCTATCAAATAAAACAGCTTTTCTTGCATAGGTAAGCATGGGAAAATCATTAATCGAGTCTCCGAAGGCCAGGCAGGGAACCTTTTTAATAAATTTCTTAATGGCTTCTACTTTTCCCTTTCCGTACGTATAAGGTTCACTGATTCCGGGCGTGGAATCACCTTCAAGGTTTGAAACCAACCTCATTCCGATTACCTTTTGGGGAGATATTCCAAAATCATAAACCGCTTCCTGTATAGCCTGTTCCGGAGAAGCTGTAAGCACATAAATATCCCAGGAATTTTCTAATAGAAAAGCTATGAGTTCTTTCATTTCCAGAAAAGGGAGAGCTGCTTCTGATTTTGGAAGCTCCTTTTGTTCATCCCAGACTTTTTTGACATAGAGCCTGAAATCTTCTTCCTTCCATCCGGAAAAAATAAAGGAAGTCCAGCGATATGCCCTTTCCAGCCCTTCTTCGATTCGAATTCTTTCGTATTCAGAGAAAACAAAGGATGTAAAAGCTTTTGGGTTCTTAAATCGATCCTTATAAAAACTATCTGCTACCTTTGGCTCTTTAAAATAAGAGGAAAAGAGACCCTGAAAATGCTCTAAGCCATCATCCAGAAGGGAAAGCATGACTCTTTCCCCCAGATCATTCTTAATTAAAGTATTATCAAAGTCAAAACAGGCCAGAGAACCCTCGTTGGCCGGAATGAAATCCTGGAGGAAGTCAAAGTTTTCCTTAGTCCAGGCGTTCTGATTAAAAGTTTCAATCAAGGAGTTTTTCATGCATTACTACTTTCTCATCGTATTCCTGTCCCGGAGGTGTAAAATAGTGTTCCGGGTTTAAAACAATATCTCTATAGCGAACTTCAAAGTGCAGGTGATGTCCAGTCGAGTGACCGGTATTTCCAACCAGAGCAATAATCTGGCCTTTTTTTACAAAGTCACCTTTTTTAACCACCAGGGAAGAAGCATGAGCATAGAGTGTTTTTAAGTTATTGAATTTATGCTGTATTAACACGGCAAGCCCAAAATTACCATTCTCACCTGCTATTTCGACGATTCCATCATTGGCAGCAAGAATGGGAGTTCCTCTTTTGCAGGCAATGTCAATACCTTTGTGCATAGCTAATTTTCCGAGGTTACGCATTCCGAGTCTCGAAGTAATGGAAACATAACGGGAACTCGTGCCTATCGGCCAGATGAGTTCTCTTACATCGGACTCTATCATTTTTCTTCCCTTTCCCTGATTAAATAGTTTCTTCATATAGTCTCGGGAGAAAGGAAAGAAAATGGCACCCCGTAGAGGTAAATGCCCATCTTCCGGTATTTCATTGATTTGTTTTACTTCTTTTTCACTCGTTCCGAAGCGTTTCATTACGGTTTTAAAAGAAGAAGTCAGGTAATAGGGCTGAACCCATCTACCATCCCGACCTTTATAAGTCTGGATGTATTCGTTGTCGAGCCTGGCAATCTGTTTATTATAGGAATTAGAAAAAATGGAGGTTTGAAACAAGAATAGAATGGGAATAAGTAAAATTACTAATTTTAGCATGGGCACCTTCTGAATAAATGTGAATAAACCAAGAATGGAATAGGCTTTCTTTCTGTCAAGAAAAGGTATCTGATATGATTCTAGATTCAAGAAACTGCCTGCTCCAAAAGTCTATTGTTTACGAATTCGAGGAAGGGTAAAGCTGACACAGGTTCCTTCATTAACTTTACTTCTAATAGATAATTCTCCCCGATTTATTTGGACAAATTCCTTGCATAGAATTAAACCCAGACCGGTTCCGGTTTCCATATCTGTTCCGAGTTTACTTTGTTTTTGGGAGATAGAAAAGATCGTTTCTTGTTCTTCTTCGCTGATACCAATGCCATTGTCTATGATATCAAATTGAATTTTATCCTGTTCTTCCAGAGTTATTGCCTTAACAAGAATTTGACCCTTTGGTTTTGTAAATTTGACAGCATTAGAAAGAATATTTCTCAGAATAGTTTGGAACATATTCGGATCTGCATGAATATAAAGATTATCATCCATTATTTCATTTATAATTGAAATATGCTTTTTTAAAGCAGACATTTTGATTAATTCAATTGATTCATTTATGAGAGATTTTACAGCAAGGGGTGCAGGTATAAATTTTATAGAACCTGTCTGGATTCTTGACCATTCTAATAAATTTTCCAGGAGTTTAAATGTTTTTAGAATAGAATCATGAAGCATTTGGGAATACTCCTTTATTTCCTCATGATTTGTATTTTCAAGTTCTTCTAAGATAATACTTGATATTCCGATGATACCGCTTAAAGGACTTTTTAAATCATGTGAGATAATAGAAAAAAATTTGTTTTTTTCTATATTCATATTTTCTAATTCAGTGGAGTAATTTAGAAGTTGATTTTCTGTATTTTTCCTTTCTGTAATATTTTGTAGAATGATTATGGTTGCTATTTTTTTTTGATTTTTATCGGTTACATTTGAGAATTTTACTATAAAATAGTTTTCTATTCCTTCTGAAGTATTTACTATAATTTCTCCATTCTCAGCTTTTTTGTATAGTTGGATAAATTCCGGATAGTATTGAAATACATCAAAAAAAGGTTTTCCGATTATCTGAGAAATTGATAAATTAAATATGTACTGGCAATACTGATTTGACTCAATAATAATATCATGGGGGGAAACGGTTATGATACCTTCTTCGATATTATTTAAAATTACTTTCCTTGTAACCGGGATAATATTTAAAAAATTTTCCTCAAATAATGCTTTTGCGAAAAAGTAATTTCCTATCATGAAAAATTCCGGAGTTAAATGGTAACCGGGAATGATCGAAATACCGAATCGAAATAGTAAATCATTGATGGCCGGGAGGCTAATGGCTATCAAGATATAGAATAATTGTTTTTTAAAATATTGTGAACTGCTGAATAGGTTATATAGGAGTATCGCGAATGTTAAAAATAAGCAAAAATATAAAAACAGGATGTATAGAGCTGAAAAGAGATTGGGTACGAATTGTAATATAGGAATCTTGTAAAGATATATAATATGATAAGAATGATTTGTAGAGCCAAAAAAAATTCGAGACAAAGAGAATATTGATAATGAAGCAGCCAATATCCATAAAATATTTAAGTATTTTGTAGAATGCTTTAAATACTTTGTTATTATAAGAAGAATCATGTAGGGTGTGAAAATAGTTAAGGAACGAACTGCATGGAAAAGAAAAATCTGAATTTCTAAAGAAAAAACAAAAAGAGAAGCGAGTTTGGATAGTGCCCAGATAGAGAAAATACTCATTAATAAAGCGAACTGGAAAGCTATTTTGTTACTCTTCATTCTATAAGCTGTTATGGCTAAAAAAATGGAGAACGAAGAAGATAAGATATTTAAAATAATTATCAGGTAAAATATGCTGTGATTTAGAGTCATGGTATTCTTTTTTTGCTTGTTTATATTTATTGATTGTTGATAGGTAGAGATGAAGGATAAGATTTGTCAAGTTTTTAATTGTTTGGGAAAAGTAAAAAATCAGCTTGCTGGATATATAAGTTATAATCTAATGGGAATTTATAGATGAAATATTTTGATTTGTTGAAGCAGGTTTTTTTTACTCGTAAGGGAGAATTACGTTCTCTCAATGGCTTAAGGGCTCTCGCAATACTTTTAGTTTTATTACACCATATTCAACCTTTATTAGAAAATATACCAAATACTAATCCTATAATACATCATTTTTTTGGAAATTTTGTATCCGGTGTTGATTTGTTTTTTATATTAAGTGGTTATTTGATTTCTAAAGAATTGCAAAATACATGGAACAAATACGGGAAGATTGATTTTAAAAATTTTTATTTAAAAAGGACCTTACGAATTTTTCCTGCATACTATTTCTTTTTGACTGTTATTTTTGTGATATATACGATAATAATTAATAATCCAAAGTTTCAGACTCTGCCTCAGTATAAAGATATAATCAAAGTCTATTCGTGGTGGCCGATGGATTTTATTTATATGTCTGATTATTTCAAAGGGATACATATTCATACCTGGTCTTTGTCGGTAGAAGAAAAATTTTATTTGGTTCTTCCTTTTTTTGTTCATTTTATATATTTTAGATTAGCAAAAAAGAGTAGGCTTTATACCTTATCTTTACTGTATTTTCTTCCTCTTCTATTTCGATTTATTACTTTTTATAATACCGATTTTTCCCTGGAAGGATATCGTATTTATTATACACACTATCCAATACATGCCAGGTTTGATGCTCTGCTGCTGGGGATAATTCTCATGGAACTTCATACAAATTGGAATATTCTTGCATTCTTACATGATAAAGTTTTTCTAAGATTTCAGCTATACCTTATATCCTTCTTTATTTTATTTCTAAGTCATATTGTAGATACTTCCAAAGTAAATTCTATTTATTTTCAAGTCTTGAATTATAATGGATTTGATATTGGGTTTGCTATTTTATTTTTACTGTGTCTGGATGAAAACTCCATTATTTCTAAAGTAATGAGTTTTCAAATTTTTACTCCGATAGCCAGATTAAGTTATACAATCTATTTATGGCATATCCATATTTTTATTACTGCAACTAATGGCACGCAAATTTCCAAAAAAGTCATTGAAAAGGGAACAATTACCTGGCTGGAGTTCGGAACAGTTTTTTTATACGGAGTGCTTGTTATTATGATCTGGTCATTTTTTCTCTATGCTATTGTAGAAGCTCCCTTTTTATATTTGAAAGAGAGGTTAAAGAAAACGACTTAGAACCGAAGTCTTCATTTTTCGGTTTTATTTGAAGGATACAAAAAAACTTTTTGATATGTTTGTAAAAAAAAATTCTGACTATATTTATACTTGATTTTACTAAAATAGTAAATAATGTAGTATTATGTCTGTAGACAAAAGAAGGAATAAACGGTATTTTTTTGATCCGCAAAATCCATACCGGGTAGAAATTCAACTGGGTCCTAATAGCTATTCTAATGCATATATACGAGACATATCCTTGAGCAGCAATTCCCGCTTTAGAGTACAAGGCTTCTTTAAGCCTGTTTTTTAATCCATAACTTCCGGATTTCCTTCGAGGAAAAGAACCCAAAATACTTATGTATAGTAAAAATTGAGCTAAAATCATAGTAAAATTAGTACAAGGAAAAATGAATGAATAGCTCCTTCAGAAAATTTTTCACTGTTTTTAAAAATCTCGCTATGATGAATTTTCTCCTATAGAAATATTTGCTTTAAATCCATAAGCAATAGCCTGGAATAGTTGCTCCATAGATGAAAATTCAAATATTTCAAACAAGTTTCTTATCTTTTGCCAGAACAATCTTTTTGCATGAAAAGTTCCAAGTGCTTTTCGAAATAATGCACAGCTTGATTGTTGGATCTGATCTACAAGAAAAGCAAGTATCATAAGAGTTGCAAAGTTATTAGACAAATTCTTACTGCCATGTCCATAATTGTGTTCAAAGTGATAACCCTGATTTTTCAGAGTATTGAAGGTTTCATTTTCTATCTTCCATCGTGCTCTCGCGATTCGCATCAATTCATAAGCATTTTCTTTTGTAATTTCAATATCTGTAACCCAGCTAAAAGCAATCATATGCTCTTTTTTATCAACCTGCTTATACTCAAGAACATTGACTTTGAGTTCTGAAGTCTCATTTAAAGAAATTTGGTTTGTAAAAGAAAAGTAATGAGAAAATCTATCTTTCTCTATACAGAATTGCTCTGTCTTTTTTAATTCCTGTAGCTTATCAAGTTGATTGTAAAGGTGTTTGTGATTTTTTTCTTTTGCACCTATGATAAAGGATAGATTCTTCTCTTTCAGTAATTCAATGTGGGGAGCATTTGAAAACAGAGAATCCTCTACAAATATTGTTTTTAAATGAGGATGCTCTCTTCTAAAATCTTCAATAAATCGTTTAGAGGCGTTTAACTCACAGTCATTTTTTGTTTTCCCATCTTCGTTTGTAATAGGTTCAAACATAAGAGGGATAACTTCTTTCTTATCCGGATGCACAATACAGGCACCATACATCATATGCTGGTAGAGAGTTTCACTTTTCTTATTCTTTACAAGACAGGATTTACAATGAATTTTTCCTGAAGAGAAGAATCCGGTTCCGTCCCCGGAAAGAATATAATAATCATCAAGGACACGATAAGATTCGAGAACCTTGCCACGCTGAAGTTTTGAAAAAAGGTTTTTATATATTTTCCTGAAAGCTCCTGTTGAAACTTCATCAACAATTTCTCTCATTTGAGTGTCAGAGGGTATCTCTTGAATCTTGTATATACTTTGAAGATTTTTATTCTTCACTTTTTCTCTTTCAAACTCAAGAAGTGATGCGTTCTTTTGAGAAAAGATAGCAAAGGCTGACATTAAAGCATCTGTTAGAGAAATCGAAGGATTGACCCTGTGGTCTGGAATTTTAGAAAATTCCTCCCGAATTGCTTGATAAAGTCCATCTGCTGATAAATCTACCCGTGCGTGTAACTCGTTTTTGGCTGGCATATAGTCAAAAAGACTATATCCCTGCACAGGTACAAGCGATTTTTGATGAAAAAGTTTACGAAAGCTTTCCCTGTAAACCCAAAAATCTTAGCCTTATCTGCCTGTTACAAGCAAAGCGGGAATTGCTGATCCTTGAGTGGGATTTGTGTCATTACAGCTTTGGATACATTTCTTCAAAAAAATCGATACTATGAATTGAGGATAATACGAGCAGAGGATGATGAAAATGAAGGGGTTGAAATAAGAGCCAGGGCAAAATTGATATGGTATTTGCGTTCCTCTTATACCAATATAGATTCCATGTACTATGGAATGGAGTTTGAAGAATTTATCCAGCTACCCGATGAAATTACGAAACTACCTTAGTGAAAATAAAAAGTTTCTAACAGTATTATTTAGTCTTTTCGCTTTACCTTCCATTTTCCTTCTGGCAGAGAAGGGTAGAATTCAACAGAAAGGGGGGGAGGTTCTCTTGTTTAAAAAAAACAGTGTCTATAATTCGATAGAGGTTGTAAAGCAGGGTAATTATCTAAGCCTGTATTTTGTAAATCAAGGACATCGCTATCTCGAATCCCGCTCGGATCTTTCGAATCCTGAGGTCTTGCCTGTTTTATACAACCGCCTTATGTCTACCGGTTTTTTGTATACTCCGAAACAGGATTCCCTTCTAATGCTCGGACTCGGAGGCGGCGGAGTTTCTAATTATTTACACAGGCATATGCCAAATTTAAATCTGGATCTGGTGGATATTGATTCGGAGGTTGTTTCCTGTGCTATAAAATATTTTGGTGTCAAAGAGGATTCTAAACAAAAAATATACATTTCGGATGCTAAGAAGTTTCTGGCTGGATCTCAAAAGAAATATGATGTTATTCTTGGTGATACCTATAGGGGAGGTTATATCCCTACCGAATTGATGACTGAAGAATACTTTCGTCTGCTCAAGTCACACCTTCAGGATGAGGGTTGCTTTGTGAGTAATTTGCATTATGGAACAAAAAGTTTTACACTCATTTATTCTCGCCTGCGAAAAGTATTTCCTCTTCATGAAATGTATTCTCTTGGAGCGAGGCATGCTGTAGTGTTAATTTCCTGTAATAATCTTTCCCAGAAAAAATATGCCAGTTGGGAAAGAGCTCAGGACTTGCAGAAGAAATACAATTTTTATTACCCTCTTACGGAGTTATTTCGGAAGAGGGACAAACTTCCCGCCTTAAAGCCTTAAAAATAATTCTAAAAAAATGAACCTTTTCTTTTTTTAGCACTCTAATAGTTAGAGTGCTAAAATGGAGGATACGACAATGAGATTAAAAGATTTGATTCTTTGGAATAAGGATAATAAAGAACTAAAAGAAAATAGCAGACCTTTGAGCCTTTTTGACAGGGAGTTTGACCGTCTCATGAATGGCTTTTTTAGTGATTTTCATTTCCCGGTAGAACGAAATGAAACCTGGGGGAAAACATTTCAGCCAAGTATAAATATTATGGAAAATGAAGCGGAAATTCGTATTGAAGCTGAGCTTCCGGGTCTTACAGAAAAAGATATAGAAGTGAACCTCGAAAAAAATGTCCTGAGTATTAGCGGGGAAAAGAGGATTGAGAAAAAAGATGAGAAAGAAAACTACAGGCTAATTGAAAGCTCTTATGGAAAATTTTGCAGGAGAATTGAGCTTCCGGATGGAGTCAATCAAGAGGGGATAGAAGCTGAATTTAAGGGAGGTTTGATGACAATTCGGGTTCCAAGAATTGAAGTCGCAAAACAGGATATAAAAAAAATAGAAGTCAAAAAAGTGGAGTGAATCTATAGTTAGTAGTTTTGAAAGGATAAATACGGGAGGGTCTTTTTAAGCACCTGCTTCTTTAAGAAGCTTTAAAAAGATGGATGGAATTCTGAAAACTTCTTATTAAATTCTCTTTGAATTTAATAAGAAGTTTTTTTATTATTATAACGTCAAATTTTTAAAAGTGGATCTAATCATAAAAAGTATTAAGCGAAAGTGGGAAAGAAAGTATTGTATTTTAGAGGTTAATACAATGACTGGGTATTATATGAGCTTTTGGGTATAAGAAATGGCTGAAGTAAAAGGGAAATTTATTACCCTTGCCTGTTCTATTCTTGATACAGATAAAGAATTAAAAGAAAAGGCTCTTTGGGAAGTTAAAAAATATACAGGTTTGAAATATACAGAACTCGAATCGGAAGGTTGGTATGATACGAAAGTATTTCAGGCTGTTTTTTCTGTTATTGAGAAAAAAATGGATCTGGCACTGGCAAGGGCTACTATTAAACGTATTGGCCTACAGGTGTATCCAACCATAAAAAATACTGTAGGTTTACCTGAGCATTTAAAGAAGCCTCTCGATTATATAAAATATGAAGCTGAAGGCTTTTTGGACAATCACAGGGGAAAGGATATTCAGCCAAGGAAAATTCTACATGCAGAGGATAAAAATGTAGTCATTATAGCTAATTCTCCCGGCTACTCTCCTGTTTTAATCGAAGGAGTTTTTTTAGGAATTCTCACTATGTGTGGTGTTCATGGTCGGGTAAGCATGAAAACGGAAGGAGGAGATTGCATCTATTATATTTCCTGGGTTTGATTTCATTTATGTGCTGCATAAATTTTTATGTCTTACAGCGTGTCTTAAAATAGACTTACCTATTAAAGAAAAGCAAGCTGCAAGAGCCTGTAGCTTCATTTTCAGCAGGCTCTTATATTTTTTTAAAAAAAGCACTTGACATATACATATTTTAACTATTATGTTGTGTAGTATGAAAGAACTAACACAAAAACAGGAATTGGTTTTAAAATTTATCACTCGAATTATTAGAGATAGGGGTTTTCCACCTACAATCCGCGAGATTGGTGATGAGTTTCAAATCACAGCAAAGGGTGCCTACGATCATTTAAAGGCGATTGAGAAAAAAGGTTATATCCGAACTTCTAAAAATCAATCCAGGGCTATAGAGCTCATTCGGCACAGTGCAGAAGAGCCTCTTCCGGTTCGGGCTTCCAGTATTCCGCTGGTTGGCCGTGTAGCAGCCGGTTTACCCATTTTAGCCGAAGAAAATATTGAAGATTACATCCCTGTACCTGAAAATTTAAATAAAAAAGGTACCCTGTATGCACTGAGAGTGGTTGGAGATTCTATGCAGGATGAGGGAATTTTAGATGGGGATATTGCCATTATTCAAAAAAAAGAAGTGGCCAGGAGTGGGGAAATTGTAGTAGCTATGATTGAAAACGAAGCCACATTAAAATACTACTATAAAGATACAGATCATGTTCGTCTCGAACCCCGTAACTCGAAGTATAAACCCATTAAAACGAAAAAAGCAACAGTTCTTGGAAAACTTATTGGCCTTTACAGAATATACTAATTGACAGGCACCGGGTTACAAACCTATTCATAAACAATGAAGAGAAATATATTCATACTCTATCTTTTCTTGTTTATGACCTGTGCCCCGGTAAAAAATGAAGTTTCTGAAATTGATTTAAAGAGATTGCTTGAAACGATTTCTAGAACCAGGCTATATCACCACCTTAGCCTCGAAGAAGGTGCCATTCCGAAAAGTGAACGGAGGATTTTTCTGGATTCCTGCAAAATTTTACGTCTCAATCCAATTCTGGTTCTGGATAAATTAAAACCCAAACAACCCGAACTTTATAAACTGTTCAAGGCGAAGGATGAGTAAAAGAGAACGATTATTCTGGTTTTTGCTTAGTTTCCTTCTTTTTCTCTCTCACTTTACTATTCCGGATAGAGTAAAAGCAGTTTCCAGGGAAACAGAAATGTATCTCAATATTTTCCATGAAGCCTTAAAATTTATTCGAATGGATTATGTTGAGGAGGTAAAAGAAGCAGATCTTTTTAAAGGGGCTATTCGGGGAGTATTAAGCAGTCTCGGAGATCCACACAGTAGGTTTTTAGATGAAGATGAGTTTAAAGAACATAAAGAAGAGACTCGTGGAAGTTATGGTGGGATCGGAATAGAAGTTACCTATAGAAATGGAAGTATTCTTGTTATTTCGCCTATCGATGGAACTCCGGCCAAGAAAGCCGGAATTCTACCCGGTGATAGAATCGTAGAAATCGATGGAAAACAGACCAGGAAAATGACTATTCCGGATGCTATCAAGATAATGAGAGGAAAAATTGGAAGTTCTGTAAAAATCAAAATCAAACGGAAAGGACACGATGAGCTTCTTGACTTTAGCTTTGTTCGCAAACTTATCCAGATTCATTACATTAAATCTGAGTATATTTCTAAACAGAAGATAGGTTATATTCGTCTGACTCAATTTATGGGATTTGAGAATACCCTTGAGGAATTTCAAAAGACACTTCATTCCCTGTTAAAGAAAGGAGCAAGAAGTTTTATTATTGATCTCAGGATGAATCCGGGAGGCCTGCTTCAGATGGCAACCGAAATATCTGATTTATTTTTGCCTGAAGGAAAAGTAATTGTTTCTGTTAGAGGAAGAGGAGGTAAGTTAATCCAGGTATCTAAATCCAGTTCCGGAGATAAGACTCTTGAAAAAATTCCTCTTCTGGTACTAATTGATAAAGGTTCAGCCAGTGCATCGGAAATTTTCGCGGGTGCTATAAAAGATAATAAACGGGGACTTATTCTGGGTGAGAAATCTTTTGGTAAAGGCTCTGTTCAGAATATTTATAGTTTGCCTCATGATACGGGTCTTGCGCTTACTATCCAAAAATATTATACTCCCAGTGAAAAGTCGATTCATGGAATTGGCATTCAACCCGATGTTGTAGTCGAATCTTTAAAACCGAGGGATTTTGAAAAAAAAGCCCTGATCAAGTTATTCAAAAGTTCCTTTATTGAAACTTTTGTAAAAAAACATCCTGATGGATACAATAGGAAGAATCGACAGAGGTTTTTAAAAGAGCTGAATCGAATGTCCATCCACCTCTCTCGTGAAATTGCCCTGTCCTTACTGAAAAAAGAGTATAATTTAAACCATGAAACTGTGTTTGATCTGGAGTTCGATCCACAACTTCGTAAAGCCATACAGATTCTGGGAAAGAAAAAATGATCGGTCTGGGCATAGAAACAAGCTGTGATGAAACTTCTTTGAGTCTTGTGGAGGATGGAAAAAAACTTTTAGGGCTTAAGATTTTTAGCCAGATTGCTTTGCATAAGAAATTTAAAGGAGTCGTTCCTGAAATTGCTTCAAGAGCTCATCTCGAGAAGATCAACCTACTATTTGAAGAGTTGAAAGAAGAGACTTTTTTAAAACCTGAAAGTCTATCTTATGTGGCTGTTACCAGCAGACCGGGTTTAATGGGTTCTTTGATGATAGGAGCACAATTCGCCCGTTGTTTGTCCCTGGTTCATTCCATACCGATTATTACTGTGGATCATCTGGAAGCCCATCTGGCAGCTATTTATTTAGAAAATAAAGAACCACTTTTCCCTTTTTTAGGGGTTTTATTGTCGGGGGGGAATTCTTCTATATACCTTGTAAAAAATTTTGGAGAAATGGACTTATTGGGAGATACAATGGATGATGCCCTGGGAGAAGCCTTTGATAAAGTTTCGATGATTCTTGGTTTGTCTTATCCGGGAGGGCCTGAAATCGAAAGACGTGCGGGAGAATATGTTCCTCTAAACGACGAAAAACGTTTGTTTCCGGAACTTTTAAAGGATTTGCCCGTCAACAAAATTCAATTTTCTTACAGTGGAATTAAAACGGGAGTACTATATTACAGCAGAAAAGTCTCTCTCAAGGAAAGGGAAATTTCTAAAATCTGCTATCATTTTCAAAATACTGCATTTCAATTGGTAGAAAAGAATATAAAAAGAGCGGTTAAAAAAACAGGTATTCGTAGAGTGGTTGCAGCAGGCGGGGTCCTGGCAAATGATACCCTGAAAGCTCGATTGAAGAAGCTGGCAGGAAAGGAAAATATTCAGATTTCTTATCCGGAACGGAAAGTGCTGTGTACGGATAATGGGGCTATGGTTGCCAGTCTGGGATATTACCTTTTTCAAAAACAAAAAATAGATAAAATTGACTTTAAAGTGAGTCCAAATAGGCAGATATATACATGAAAAAATCTAGATTATCCTGGGTTCCCAATGCGCTTTCTCTCGGAAACTTAAGTTTTGGTTTCGTGTCTATGCTCATCTCAATTGAATCAACGAAGAGCTCAAATCCCGGAGGAGTTTTTATTCTCGCCGGAATATTTATTATTCTGGCTGCGGTTTTTGATGGTTTCGATGGTATAATTGCCAGAGCTTTAAACGCAACCAGTGATTTAGGTGCGGAATTAGATACTCTCGCAGACCTTACTACCTTTGGAATTGCTCCCGGTGTACTGATGTATGAGATGATCTTATTTAATTTTCGTTCAGGTCTTCCGGGTTTTGAACAGGAGTTCCCATTTGGAATGATGATTGCTGCGATTTTCCCTATTTGTGCAGCCTATCGTCTGGCGAGGTTTACAGTAGGGCATGATCCGGCTTATTTTGATGGTTTACCTTCTCCAATTGCCGGAGTACTGGTAGCTCTTTTCCCGATGACATTTTATTCTATGAATGTTCCGGCCTATATCACCATTCCAACTTTTGTCTGTATCGCTTTGCTTATGGTTTCTAAAATTCGTTATTCTAAACCGCAGGTTGCAATGAGGGGGAAACTTACTCGCGGAAAACTTATGATTTTGCTATCAGGTCTTCTGGCGATTTTTATTCTTGCAGGTTTGAATCGTTTTCCGATGGTGTTATATGCAATTATTCTTTTTTATGTATTTACGGGGATCGTGAGTTTCCTTATCCATCTAATACAGGAGATTTGAATTGAAAAAAAGCAGAGTAATTGTCACCGGTGGAGCAGGTCTTATCGGATCTAATATTGTACAGGAATTGAATACCTCCGGTGAAGAAGATATTCTGATTGTTGATCATCTGGGAACTTCCGAGAAATGGAAAAATCTAAGCAGGCTTCATTTTAAAGATTACATGGAAAAGGATGATTTTTTAAAAAAAGTTCAGAATGGATTTCTGAATTCCTATACTCATGTGATTCACATGGGTGCCTGTTCCAGCACTACAGAAATCGATGCGAGTTATTTAATTCGAAATAATTATGAATATACAAAAATACTGGCCGAAACCTGTGTAGAAAATGGAATTCGTTTTTTATACGCTTCCAGTGCTGCCACTTATGGTCTTGGGGAAAATGGATATGATGATAAAGTCGATATCTTTTCTTTACGTCCACTGAATATGTACGGATACTCCAAACATCTTTTTGATTTATATGCCATGAAAACCGGTTTAATAAATAAGATAACCGGATTAAAATATTTTAATGTATTTGGTTATGGGGAATTTCATAAGGGAGATATGAGGAGTGTTGTTTTAAAGGGTTATGAAGAAATAAAGAAGACCGGTAAATTGCGTTTATTTCGTTCCTATCGAAAGGAATATAAAGATGGGGAGCAGAAAAGAGATTTTCTTTATGTACAGGATGCCGCTAGAATTACTTTGCATCTGCTATCCGGGGCTTTTTATGGTATTTATAATGTAGGTCGAGGAGTCGCAGAAACCTGGAATTCATTGGGGACTGCTATTTTTTCAGCACTGGGTATCCCGGAAAATATAGAGTATTCAGAAATGCCGGAGCATCTAAAAGAAAAATACCAGTATTTTACTAAATCAGATACAGAAAAGCTACTTCAAACAAAGTATTCTCAGGGTTTTACACCTCTGTCTAAGGCCATAGGAGAATATGTAAAACTACTCGAAACCGGACATTGAGATTGTAATATTAATGAATAAGTGACTCTATTACTAAAATAAGGATAAAAGGATAGAATGATGAGAAGAACATTTTTATATATAGGTATTTTATTTACCTCGGCCTTGCTCTTACATTGTCCCTCAACACCTACAAAAGTGGATGATGGATATATTATTGTGACGGAAAAAGGTGTGGACAGAGATGATGCCGAACTTAATGCAAAGAAGAAAATTTTAGAAATCGGACTCGGTGCGCTGATTGAAGGTGAGTCCAAATCTACTGATGGGCAGTTAGACTATCGAGAAATTTACGAGAGTGTGGAAGGGTATGTAACACACTTTACGATTATCAAAGAGAAGGATCTCGGTGATGCAGGCTATCAGATGAAAGCAAAAGGAAGGGTGAATCGGAAAGCCTTAAAAAATGCCCTTGAAGAACGTTTAAAAACAATTGGAAAGCCGAGATTCATGGTTCTAATAAAAGAAGATTTTTTTGGAACCCTGAGAGAACCCGGAGATTCCATTACTGAAAAAGAACTGGTCGTGAAGTTTCCGGATTTTGAGTTTATGGATAGAAACCAGTTTCAGAAGATCATAGCCAGGGAAGGTGGAGAGATTATTGGTGCTTATGACGATCCAACTGCCCAGGAAAAAGCTCTGAAGGTAGCCGCCGAGCAGGGAGTTGATTTTCTACTGGTTGGGAGAACCAAGGTTATCCAGGGAGCGGAAGTGATGAATAGTGGTATGTTTTCTATTCAATCTACAGTTGAGTATAAAATTATTGATGTTGGAACAGCAAGGATTATTGCTGCAAATAATTCCAGTGGAGCCTATCCCCATATTAATAAAGAACAGGGAGCCCAGAAGTCTATTCAGAAAGGTATTGATTCATCAGCCAATAGTATTGTTTCCCAGGTTATGAAAAAGTGGAAAGCAGGAAGAACGATTCGTCTTGTTATTGAAGGGATTACTTATGATGAATATCTCGAAAAAGAAATGGATCAAATTATTCGGAAGATTAAGGGAGTGAATTCTGTAAATGAGAGGAACACCCGCGGGCCACTGGTTCTGGAAGTTCAGGCTATGTTTGATGGAACACGTTTATACAAGCGCTTGATCCAGGCTAAGAAAGATATGAATGGAATAAATTTTACCAGTAAAGAAGTAAAAGGCGGGCAGGTTCATATACAGATTACCCAAAAATAAGATCATAATTGAATTAAGGTAAAATAACAAAGACGGAGTCGGAGTAAAATGACTCTGTCTTTTCCGACTTACTGGTTTTTACGTAGGGTTTTAACAGGGAGTGTTATCGGTTTAAAACTTTCTCTACTTTCTATATGGACTATAGTATAAAAAAAAATATATATATTACCCTGCTTTTATATCTGGTATTGCTATCAGCCTGTTCAACCATTATTTTCCAGCAATCTCCAAAAATACAGGAACTACCCAAGGCAGAAGGAGAACCACCTCAGGAACCCTTTTTGCAATTTGAAATAGGTGAGCATACCGGAGAAGTGCTAAAGACAGCAGTAGATCCTTCCATGAAATATGTGGTCTCAGCTTCAAGGGACAAAACTGTAAGGGTTTGGGATTTATATACAGGTAAACTTTTAAATGTTTTACGATTTCCTATCGGCCATTTAAGGGAAGGGCAGGTTTATGCGGTTGCTATTTCACCTGATGGAAAATTAGTAGCCTGCGGAGGTTGGACGGGAGATGAGTGGGATCATACTTTTTCCATCTATTTATTTAATCGTGAATCCGGAAAACTTATGAATATAATTCCGGGTTTACCTGAGGCCATTTTACATTTACAATTTTCAAAGGATGGATCTTATCTGGGAGCCAGTCTGGGGGGAGGTTCCGGTATTCGTGTTTTTAAACTTCAGGACTTTTCTCTGGCCGGAATCGATAAGGACTATGGAAGAGATAGTAACTGGTTGGACTTTGACTCATCAAATCGCCTGGTAAGTAGTTCTTATGATGGATTTATTCGTTTATACGATTCAGCTTTTAACTTGATAGAGAAGAAAAAAGAATTGAGCGGTAAAAAACCTCATAGTATACATTTCTCGCCGGATGGTAAGTTAATTGCGGTCGGATATAATGATTCTTCTAAAGTTGATTTATATTCAGGGCAGAGTACATTTTTTTTACGAAATTTTTTGAGCCATATTACTACCCTTGAATCTGCTGATCTAAAAGTGAAAAATCTGGAAGTTGTTACTTTTTCTAAAAAAGGAGACTATCTGTATGCAGGCGGAAGTATGGAGGATAATTCAAAGACCTCCGTAATTCGTCGTTGGAATCTTGGAAAGTTGGAAGAGATCAAAGACTATTCAACTCAATTGGACAGGATTACTGGTATTTTTCCTTTGATACACGGATCTTTTTTTCTTTCTGCATTACCCTCTTCTTTTCAGATTTTGAATGAAGAAGGTAATTCTACTTTTCTAAAAAAATCAGCCATTTTAAATTTCCGACATATAGAAGAAGAATTTTACATTTCAAGAGATGCTCGTGTGGTTCATTTACAGGTGAAGGGTGCCAATCCGCTTGAGCTGGAATTTTCTTTAAGCAAAAAAAAGTTGGAAATGCGGACTATTAAGAATACCGCTCACTATTTAAGACCCAACATGGCAGTCGTAGGTTATGTTTTTAAAGATTGGAAAAATAGCAAAGAACCTTTATTAAACGATAAACCTATTAAACTGGCCGCAGGGGAAATTTGTAAGAGCATTACAATTTCTACGAATGAAAAGTTTTTTGTCCTTGGGACTAATCGTTCTCTTTATCGGATGGACATGAGTGGAAATGTTGTATGGAAAACAAATTTAAACCGAGAAATTCGAGTTGTAAATATTTCAGCAGCTGATGAGTTCATTGTTGCTGCACATTCAGACGGTACAATACGCTGGTATCGATTTAAAGATGGTATAGAGCTTTTTGGATTGTACCTACATTCAAACGGAAGAGACTGGCTTTTGTTTACACCGGAAGGGTTCTATGAAACCAATTCTAAGGATGAAGATTTCTTGAGTTGGACCTTGAATATGGGAAGAAAATTGGAATCTATAAATCTTCCTATTATTGCCTTAAGAAAACATTATAGACGATCTGATATTCTTCAAAGAGCCATTTTAAACCAGAAAACCGCAGAAGAAACGGTGACGAATGCTTCTCTCGTTCCTCCCGATATAAGAAGTATCACTCTTGCTATGACCGAAAACCTGAAATCCAGCCTGGAACTGGAAAATCATGAATCCAATAGGCCGGGAAAAGCGGTAGCCAGGGTTTTTAGCGTCGATTTAAAAACAGAGGAAATTTTGATTGCTCATTACCAGGTGAATCCTCTTCTCTTTCAGAAATCTAAATTATTTATTGTTGAAGATGATGGTTTAAAAGTTTATCTTACAGTAACTCATCCAAAGAGTACAATTAGTCGTTGTATTTTAGAGGATGAATTGAAAAAGCATTTGAATAATATAAAATTGAACAGTACTGTTTATATAGAAAGTAGCCCGGAGACAAAAATTCCGTATTAATTGGATAGAAAATGGGAAAAAAGGCCATACTTATAGGAACGAATGGGTTAATCGGTTCTGAGTGTTTGCAGTTATTGTTGGAGAGCCCTGCCTATTCTGTAGTTGAATCAGTCGCTCGAAAGAATATTTCGATTGAGCATCCAAAGTTAAAATCCCATGTGATTGATTTCGAACATCTATCTGATTTATCATTAGAGGGACCGGGAGATGTTTTTTGCTGCCTGGGCACTACAATGAAAAAAGCGGGTTCAAGGGAAAACTTTGAGAAGGTAGATTATTCTTACATTACCGAATTTGCCAGGTATGTTTTGGGAAAGGGTTTTGAAACGTTTATTTTAATCAGCTCTATGGGGGCCAATCCTAATTCTTTATTTTTTTATAATCAAGTCAAAGGAAAGACAGAAGCCTATATACAAAAATTAAATTTTCCGTCTTTATATATTCTCAGGCCTTCTCTTCTTCTGGGGGATAGAAAGGAAAGTCGACCTATGGAGAAAGTGGCAGCTTCTATCTTTGAAATGGCTTCCCCTTTATTTTTCTTTTCTGAATTGAGGAAATACCGTCCAATTCACAGTAGAGTGGTAGCCAGGGCAATGCTGAAGTTTGCCGAAAAGGCCGAGAAAGGCTCCTTTGTGTATGAATCCGAGCAAATAGAAGAGTCTGGAAAATAGAAATAGAGAGCAGGTAAGCCATCGATGGCGCACCTATGATTAAAAAACACTCCTGGCTTTTTTACAGAGATAGGTAAAAAATAAATCATTCGCTTTCTTCGAAGAAACTTCAAAAAAAGAAAAAATCGCTTTATCTTTGAGAGCTTATACAGTACCTTTCTTCTATAAGAAAGGGTATTGGCAGGAATGGTCATAAAGTTTGCAAATAATACAACGGTCTATACAGAATCCAAAATTTTTTACAGGGGAGATATTCTTTCCAGGGAAGGAGAAGTCTCTGAAGCAGCCCTGTATTTAATACTGGAAGGAAATTGTAGTGCCTATAAAACCGATGGTGAACTTGAAATCGAGTTTGCAGAGTTTTCCGGAGGGGACTTTTTTGGTGAAGTTGCCCTGATTAGTCCAAAACCAAATAAATATACAATTAAAGTAAAATCTGAAGCTTTACGGGTACTCTCTTTTTCTAAAGAACGGATTTTAGAATTAGCAGCTCAAAAGCCCGGCATGGTGTTTGCTATTTTAAAAACAGTTATTGTTCGATTACTTAAAGCAGAAGCTGTAACTCATGAAATCATTTCTGATATTTCTCGTGTAAAG
This sequence comes from Leptospiraceae bacterium, assembly GCA_024233835.1. Lineage (NCBI taxonomy): Bacteria > Pseudomonadati > Spirochaetota > Leptospiria > Leptospirales > Leptospiraceae > Leptospiraceae bacterium. The sequence goes on along the minus strand of JACKPC010000002.1, from coordinate 926,229 downwards.
CTGGATTTGATCGAGAAACTACATGAATATAAGATCAAAATCCATCATCCGGCTGTTAGAAACTACATCAGGGACCTACCTCAAATAAAATTGGGTGATGGGAAGAACCTGTATTCCCCGAATTCGCCCTCTCCGGGAAAGATGTATTATCTGGAAAAGGGTAGTTTGCAGGTTGAGCGGATGTTTAACAAGCAGCATAAAGTATCGGTATCAATTCCTAAGGGAACTTTTTTTGCTGAAACGTTTCTGGTAAATAACCATTTTAGTCCGCTTCATGTTTACTCTAATAGTCAGGATACAGTTGTAAAGGAAATAGATAGAGAGTCCTTTTTTCGTCTCTGTACAATCAGTCCTTTGTTGTATTTCAACTTCTTAAAATTTGTTATCTGGAAGCTGAATACAACAGAGAAAGTTCAGCAATATTTGGAAACGAGACTGAATCTCGGCACCGAGCAGCCAAGCGATATTTTAGCTTTTACAGATAAAGAGATAGTTGTAGAAGAAGGAGAACCTTCAAACGATTGTATGTATTTTCTCTTAAAAGGTCAATGCAATGTATTAAAAAATACACCAGAAAGAAGAGTCCATGTAAATACTCTGTATCCGGGAGATTTTTTTGGAGAACTGGCCCTTATTTCGAGAGAGCCCCGAAATGCTACGATTCAAGCTATTGGAAAGGAAGTTACCCTTATCCCGATAGCCAAGAAAAATTTCATACGAAAGACAGCTGAGAACCCGGACTTCATGTTTTCTTTTGTAAAAGCAACTATTGCACGCTTATATAAAGCAGAAACTTTGCTTTTTAAACAGGAACATACAATTAAACACTTTGATCCTTTGCTGACCGGAAAACTTGAACAGGCGAGGATCAATAACCTAAATTTCTTCAGTTATTTGTTTAACATTGATGTATCCATTTCGAATAGAGGAGAAAAGATATATTCCGAGAGTGATGCTTCGGATAAAAAAATGTATTTTCTCTTGAGTGGTAGTCTTGCCGTAACAAAAAAATATGGAAATAATAATCTTGAAGTGAACACACTTGAAGCAGGGGATTTTTTTGGTGAAGTATCTTTAGTAAGCCCTCTTTCCAGAACACATTCCGTGATTGTTTTATCTGATATTGCAGAATTAGCGGTATTTGATCTGGAAGCTCTGATGAAAGCTATACAGGCAGAACCCAAGATTCTTTATATCCTTTTAACGAGTATTATCTGGAAGCTTATTTTAACAGAAAAATCAATTTCGGGTTCGAATCTCGACTTTAATCAGGTTTATAAGAAGTCCTGAGGCATTGAAGAGTGTGAAAGCAGCATGAATGCAGGCAAGGGAGTATTTTCTTACCTGCAAAAGAATGCTTTAAATAAGCTCTTAGGAGAATAAGGCCTCGATTTCTGTCCATTTCTTCAGATGAGCCAGTTGTTTATAGTCTTTTGCCAGTTTCTGACAGAGCATGGCTAACTCAAAGGCATTGTAATTGTCTTCGTCCATCTCTTTTATCTTTTCGAAACGTTGAAAAATTCGATTGGATAGCTCATCAATCTGATTGCCGGATAGAATCTCATCAGATGCACGATTAATAATTTGAGACGCTTCTTCTAAACCAAAATGCTCATCCTGATCTTTTTGCTCAATAAATTCCTGGTTATGATGAGAGCCTTTTAATGCTCTTTCTGCCGCAATATCTATCAGCTCTAAAACCATGTCCGGGTTAAATTCTTCATCCGAACTAAATAAGTCCATAGGTTGACTTTCCACTGTGATTTCCTCCCTTTTTTTCTGGGCCTGATTCTCTTCTTCGATGGAACTAATCTCTATGTCTTCAGTCAGGATATATTTCTCGTCCATTTTTTGTACCGTTTTTTATTTACCTTATAATAAGACTGGGTTTAAATCCAGAGTTTTTCATAAAAAAAATTGGTATTTAGTAAATTATTTTATAAAAATTTTTACTAAACATTGCTACCTGACTTTACTATCGGTAGAGATTAAAAATGTTATAGGATTTTATTTGAATCGAGGAGAATACTTACGGGTCCATCATTTTCCAGGCTTACAAGCATATTGGCGGCAAAGATCCCGGTTTGAACTTTACTATCTCCCAGTTCTTTTCTTAAAAAATTGTTGTACTGTTCGTAAAGTTTTTTGGCCTTTTCCGGTTCGGCAGCCCTGGAAAAGCCCGGTCTGTTTCCTTTTTTTGTATCAGCATAAAGGGTAAATTGGGAGACTGATAGGATTTCTCCTTGAATATCTTGAATTGATAGATTCATTTTCCCTTCTTTATCTTCAAAAACTCTCAAACCGATAGTTTTTTGGGCAAGATATTCAGCTTCTTTTTCTGTATCTTCTTCTGCAACTCCCAGTAGAACAAGGTAACCTTTTTGGATAGAAGAAAAATAAGATGGAGTTTCAATCGTAACACTGGCTTTTCTTACTCTTTGCAGGAATGCTCTCATGAATCCTTTATGGGAATCTTTTCTTTTTATGCCAAGCTTTTTCTATTGCTATTTTTGGCTGAATCAAAGTATTCAGTAATATAGAGAAAATGAGTTCAGGAACTATTCATACCCTTTCTGATTTTGTCCAAAAGATGGAGTTTGAGAAAAATATTCTTAACTTAACAGGTGAATCGATCTGGATAATTGACACAGAAGGAAAAACTGTTTATGCAGATAGAGCAACAGCCGATCTACTGGCCTGCTCTTTAGATGAACTCTTGCAGAAGTCGGTATATGATTTTATAGAAAAAGAATTGTTCTTCATTGTTCGAGAAAACATTACCAGGAAGAAGTTAGATACCATCGAAAAACATGATTTTTTATTTAAAAGAAAAGATGGTTCTTATGTCTGGTTAAGCATTTCTTCTAATCCTATTATCAATGATGTTGGAGATGTTATTGGAATATTAGGAATTGTATCTGATGCTACCAGGAGAAAGAAAATAGAGTTATCTCTGCGTGAATCAGAAAGAAGAATAAAAAGTATATTAGAAAATGTTTCTATGATTGCTATTATCCTCGATAGAAATGGAAATCTTACATTTATAAATAATTACTTTTCTAAGTTAGTTAATAAAGAAAAAGAGAGCTTACTTGGCCTTAATTGGTTTAAACATTTTTTGCCTGAAAGAAATCGAGAAGATGTAAAGGATTTATTTTTTAAAAATATTCATACAGGAAACATTCCTTCCTATTACGAAAATGAGATAATAAATTTTCAGGGAGACGAATTTTACATTGCCTGGAATAATTCAATTATTTATAACCCCGATGGGGAAATCATAGGTGTTGCTTCTATCGGTCAGGATATTAGTGTTCAGAGAGAGGCTCAACTTCGTTTTAAGTATCTGGCTAATCTTGATCCTTTAACCGGCCTTGGTAATCAGAGAGCATTTCAAAAGCATCTGGAAGAGTATATTAATAGTATGGAAGCCGAATCGGATAGGTTTAGCCTTGTTTTAATCAATCTCGATGATTTTTCCGGTATTAATGCTCGTTATGGATATCCGGTTGGTGATGCACTACTGATGAGTATTGGTAATTATATGAAAGAAATTATTCCCGGAAACATTGTCTTTCGAGTTGGAGGAGATGAGTTTGCCTTTCTTGTTAAGGGAGCACATAATAAAGAAGAATCTGTTCCTTTTTTATACAGGCTTTTGAAAAGAATGAAGCAACCTTTTGAGGTGGAATTGAACTCTGTATCTATAACTGCCAGTATAGGGATTGCTAGTTATCCCGAGGATGCTCGTGATAAAAATGAGGTATTGAAGTGTGCAGCCTTTGCTCTGTATCAGGCAAAAATAAAGGGGAAAAACCAATTTAGCTTTTACATGGAAGAGCTAAATTTACTTGCTATTGAAAGAAAAAATTTGGAAGAGGAGTTAGTTGGTGCTCTGGATAATAACGAATTTTTTCTGTTATATCAGCCTGTGCAACATATACAGGACAGAAGGGTAGTCTCTTATGAAGCCTTTATACGATGGAATAATTTATCAAGACATTTAAAGCCAGCGACATTTTTGCCGGTAGTGGAAAGAACCGGTTTAATTATTCGGGTTGAAGAATGGCTGTTGGAGCATGTTTGTGCCCTGTTACGTCCTATGGAAAATAACGCTTTCTCGCAAATATTTTCTTTGAACCTATCATTTTGGAGTCTTCAAAGCAAATCATTTCTGGAGAATATATCTTCATGTATTTTAAAGAATAAAATAAATCCGAAAAAAATTCAAATAGAAGTTTCAGACTCCATTTTTTCTGAAGAGAAAAGTTATCAGAAGCGAATTTTTCAGTCCTTAAAACAATTGGGGGTTTCTATCTGTATTGATAACTTTGGATTAGGTAAAATTTCTCTTATTGATTTAAAGAAATTTTCTATAGATTGTGTAAAATTGCACCCGGAATTATTAAAGCAATCTTTTAAAAATAAGGATTTTTTACTCACAATAAAAGCTTTATTGGCACTGGGTAAGGCTATGAATATTGATGTTGTCGTTAAAAATGTAGAGAATCAAGAAGAGTTAGAATTTTGTAGGAAAGAAGGATTTGAATACGGACAGGGGTTTTATATAGGGGTTCCGATTAAACTATAAAAGCAAAAAGACGCAAAAGCTTTGCGCCTTTTTAGAAGTCCATTCTTACTATAGATTTTTTTCTACAAAGCTCCAGTTTACAAGATTCCAAAAAATTTCAATATACTTGGGTCTTGCATTGCGATAATCAATGTAATACGCATGTTCCCATACATCACAGGTAAGAAGTGGTGTCTTTCCTTCTGTAAGAGGGCAGCCTGCATTACTGGTGCTGATTATTTCGAGAGAGCCATTGGGATTTTTTACAAGCCAGGCCCAGCCGGATCCGAAAGTTGTCGCTGCTGTAGTGCTAAACTTTTCTTTAAAATTTGCAAAAGAACCAAAATCTTTATTAATGGCCTCTACTAATTTGTCGCCGGGTTCACCACCACCTTTGGGAGAGAGGCAATTCCAGTAAAAAGTATGATTCCATACCTGTGCCGCGTTATTGAAAATTCCTCCAGAAGATTTCTTCACAATATCCTCGAGGCTGAGGTTTTCAAATTCGGTTCCGGGAATAAGTTTATTCAGGTTTGTGACATAAGCCTGATGGTGTTTTCCGTAGTGAAATTCTAAGGTTTCCTTTGATATATGGGGAGCCAGTGCATCCATCGCATAAGGTAATTCCGGTAGTTTATGTTCCATATCTTCTCCTATGTAGTCATATTCTCCATTCCGCTGAGACTTCAAGTATTTTTACGTAAGCAGATAAGCGGCAAAGAGATTGTTTTCATATTCTTTTTCGGGTATATTTTAGAATCATTCTAAAATATTGCAAGCAAATTTTTAGACAGTCTGCTTGGAAAGGTAATAAATATCAATTATTGATTAAAATCACGGGTTTAAAAATGCGGTATATGCCTTTTTTTCTTGTTTTATTCCAATCATTCATTCAGTCTAAAATATATTATGAAAAAAAGCATTTTGATTTTTATTGTTTTCTCATTTTTCTTTTCTCTTTTGGCTGAGTCTCATCCGGTTGATGTTAGTCTTTTTAAGAAGAATAAAGGGTATGTACTTCGAGTATCCGTTCCTAAGGATTTTGGAATCCAGAGAGAGGCACCGAATCGTATTTTACTCAGTGGAAATGGGGTTCAAATTCTTAAAGCCAACACACGTTTTAGTGGCCCTATCAATCCTTCCAAAAAGGACTATTTTAAAAAAGTAAATGATATGCCTGTAAGTTTGAAGGGAAAGGGAACTTTGCAGATAAGCGGTAAGGTTTTTTACTGTGATTATGTTAAAAATATATGTCAGTTCGCTAAAATTCAAAAAGAGGAAACGATTCCTTGATCACCTACCAATATTCCTACTTTCGCCCGGAGGATGAAGAACCTGCCGGGCTTGATAAGCTCATGTCCCTTGTGTCTGAGCATGTCATGAAGGAAGATATGTCCCTTGAAAAAGCTTTAGAGACGCTGGTCGAAAAAGGTTTACCGGTAGAGCTTGAATTACAAAATAAGGGTTTGGAAGATTTATTATTAGAATTTAGAAGCCGAATTGAGTCTCTGCAGGTTAAAATACTGGGTACAATCAACCTTGAGAAAGTATGTCAGATGAAAGAAGAGGATTATATTTCTCTTGGTAATCTTGCTCAATCTGAATTATTACAGGAACGTGACTTACAATTAGAATTGAAAAAAGCCCTGGCGGAAAGAAGTCAGGATGCTATACGAAAGTTTCGTTGGAACTTTCCTAAAGAAGATAGGGAATTTTACTATAGAATCCAGGCTTATCTCCTGCGTTTGATTGAAGTGATGGAAGATATCGATGCTTTCAAAAAAGCTCAGGAGAAATATCATTTTACGGGAAAGGAAATACCGGAACACAGGGAGGCCTTTACTTATCTTCAGGAATTAGAAAGCCTTTCTGAATTGAAAATGCTTATCGATGATGTGATTCGAACCGGTGAATTTCAGGATTTTGACTTTAAGAGTCTGGCTCAGTTTCTCGGACCTGAAAGTTATATGGAATTTGAAGAAAGAAGAAATAAAATTGTAGAGAGCTTAAAAGCTTTACTGCAAAAGAACGGAAAGTTGTTTCTGGATAAGGAAGGAGAATTACGTTTAAGTCCTGATTCGATTCGTAAGATAGGAATGAAAGCACTTAGCGAAGTTTTTTCTGATTTAAAACCGGATAATTCTTCTTCTAATATATATAAAGGCAGGATAGAAGGGGAATCGGAAAATGTAGATTCCATATCCAGAGTACTCGAGTTTGGTGATAATATTTCAAATATTGATTACTCCGAAAGTATTATAGAAAGTGCTATACGTGGGAATGGAACACGTCCGGCGCTGAACGATTTGAGGGTATATGAATCAAGAGGTGCTTTGCGATCTTCTACTGTAATTCTATTAGACATGTCCGGTTCGATGGCAAGAGGAATGCGGTTTTATAATGCGAAAAAAGTTTGTATGTCACTGGACTCTTTAATTCGTAGTGAGTATAAAGATGAAAATTTGAGTATCATTGGATTTGGAACAACTGCAAAGCGAATATCTGTGTCCGATCTACCGATTTTACAACCGTATTCTGTGAATCAATTGGAGCCTTATATTAAACTAAAATTTGACTTATCAAATATTGTTGAAAAAGAAATCGAATCTTTCATACCGATGTATTTCACAAATCTCCAAAAAGGTTTGAAGCTCTCAAGACAAATTCTTTCTTCTTCTCAGATTAAAAACAAACAAATTATTCTGATTACTGATGGAGTTCCTACTGCTCATTGTAAGGGTTCCTGTTTGTACATTAATTATCCACCGAGAAAAGAGGATTTTGACGAGGCACTTTTTGAATTAATGCAGTGCACAGCTGAAAACATTGTAGTGAATACCTTTCTTTTGACAAACGAATGGGACGTTAGTTATTTTGGAGAAGAAAGCTTTATTAAGAAATTTGCTAAAATATCAAGAGGCCGAATTTTTTATCCTCATCCGAATGAATTGAATAAAATTATCCTTTTTGATTTTATACGTAATCGTAAAAAACTTATCAGTTATTAGAAGGAATTGTCCCTCGACTAAGCCTTGTTGCTTCTAATTTTTCATATAGACCTTTTTCAATAGCTCTGAAAACAAATTTACATTTATTCTTTTCCGAATAATCTTCCATATAGACTTTAAGTCTGTCTAACATCCAGCTAAATTCTCCCCGGTTTATTGAGGTATCTGAAAGCTCTATTGAAGCCTGTTTATCTGTAGATGTAGTAAGCGAATCAAGTTTTAGCACATTTTTATTAGAGAGGTCATTTTTCCATTTATTATCTTTTTCACTGAGAATCTTTTTCAAAATCTGAATAGTTTGTTTGTCTCTTTCTATGAGAGCATTTTTTTTGCACTCTATTCTTTCTCTTTCTATGCTATAATCTCCCATTGGGGGGCTTGCCTGAATAATAACTTGAAAAAAGTCTCTGGAGATAAACCCCGAATCACTGGTGTTTAACATGGGTTTCAGGGCATATTCGGGGTCGGCGGGGTAGCAGGATAGAAATATTAGTAATATGAGATAATATAATGATTTCATGCCTGAAAGCAAGCAGGACTATTCGGAAGTCCTACTTAGTTCTCTATAAAACCTTCTGGTTGTGTCTTTTCCCTCATGGCCTAAGAAATCTTTAATAAAAGTCCAATCGAAACCTTTTTTCTGAAGTTCTATAGCTCTGCTTCTTCTTACGGTAATCGGTGTGAGGATTTTTTCAATTCCAAATCGAATTCCTGTTTCGGTAAATAGTCTTTGCAGGCTTCTTACGCTATAAGGCTTAGTGGAAGGTTTACCGGGAAACAACCATTCTTTTTTTCCGTAGGCTTTTACATACTCCTGTAAGATTGGAAATATATCATCGTTCATATCGATTAGCCTAATTTTTTTTGATTCACTTACAGGAGGAATTTTAATTTTCTTTTTTTTGAAATCTATATGGTTGAACTTTAATCGAACTACCTCACTGGATTTCAAACCACAGTAATAGATAATTGCAAAAATAGCTTTATGCTTTATATTATCAATATGTTCTATAATATGTATAATTTCTTCATGGCTGAGTACATCAAGATTCAGGTTTTTTATCTTTGGCCTTTTGATATTTTGTAGTAGGGGGTCGGAAAAAAGCTTTTCATGAAAAACTTTAAGAGCATTTAGATTTATATTGAAAGTTGAATAGGCACATTTATTCTTTCGAAGATGATTTAAGTAAGCTTGGATATCTGTGCTGTCTATATCTTTGGGAGATTTATTTATAAATTTTAAAAACTCACCATAGTAATGAAGATACGAGCTATTTGTGCTTTCATTCAGGTTCCTGGTTTTCAGGAGATTGAGCATGCTCTTAGAAGGTTTATATGGTTTCGGATTGTTTGATTTCATTTTATTATGGGCCATCCATCTCTCGATTACTCAATTTTTAAGCCGGTAGTTTTGAGGGGAGAACCCGGTAATCTCCCGCAAAAAATCGTAAATAGCATAACGGAAAGAAAGTTTTTGTCAAGTTATTATTTAATAAATTTTTGACTAAAAAAGTAAAAAAATTATTTCCGGAGTCTCTCTTACCGTTTAACATATCAGGTTTTTTTGGGTTTTGGCAGGAGAAAATATTCAATAGACAATTTTTGCAGAGTCGAAAATTTAGAATCTATGAAGTTTGTACTGGTCAATTTTTTGATTTTCTTTTCAATTTCTTTGTATCCGAATAGTTTAAAAACAAAAATTAAAGAAGTTCGAGTGTTTTCGGGTTCTGCATTTGTTACAAGACTGGGAAACTGGAATCCTTCCGGAACGGCAGGCTACTTTTATATAGATGAACTTCCTCCTTCGCTTGAGAAATCTTCTATTTCCATTCGTTTTCCGGGCAAGGAAAAGATACGTATTAAAAAGCTACACATTGAAAAAAAAATTCAGGTAAATTATCAGAATGAAAAAGCAAAGCAGGCCCAGGAAGACTACGATAAGTTATCGAGGGAAATACAGGTATTAAACCGTAAATTTGAAGAGATTAAAAACTATAAAAATTTGTTACAAAATCTTAAACCGAAGGAGAAGAAAACAAATTTAATTAAGTCTGAAGAGATTAAAATTCGAGCAGAACATTGGATTCATTATAACAAAGTAGTGAGTCAAATTCTGGCAGAAAATTATAAAAAAGAGATCGAAATACTGTCTGAATTAGATGAACTTAATGAGAAGCTTTTAGTGGCAGAAACGCGTTTAAATTATTATAAACATGCCAGGCGGATGGAGGTATCTCTTCTCAGGGTGGAATATGAAACCTCCCTTTCCGGGAATATTAGCTTTGAGTTAGAATATCGGGTTTCCGATGTGAACTGGCTTCCGTATTATGAAGTTCGGGTTGATAGAAAACAGAATCGGAGTCGCTTGTTAATGTACGCTGTGATGAGAAATAATACGGGGGAGGATTGGAAGAATGTTCGACTATTTTTTTCTACAACTTCTTCAAACACAGATATATCCCTTCCCGGAATAAAAGAAGAAAGAATAGCGGAAAGAGAAGTAGAAGAAAAGGAATTGTATGCTAAAAAACCTTCAGCCAGGAGAAGGGCTTCCGGATTTTCTGAGACTGCATCTGCAAGAGGTCTTACGGCAACAGAAAGTCCAAGGATTTATGCAGAAAGTAAAGAAGAAGATGTGTATGAAGTTGCTGATGAGAGAAAAATGGATCGAAAGCAAATGCCTGCACGTGAGATGGCACCTGAGCCGGCAAAACCAGTTCAAACATCTTCTAAAATTGTTGATTACGGTCAGATCCAGGTAGAGAGAAAGAAAAAAAGTCGGCAAATTTTGCAGGATAATTTGATGGCAGCAGATTCTATTCAAGCAGAAGATAACCTGAGCCAAATTATATCAAATTTGAATGAACAGAGAAGTAATTTTTCGAGCAATGATTTTGATACGGTTCTTGATGCAGGGAGAAAAGCGAAAGCTAAAATTCGTCTTCTAAAACCGGTTCACAGACAGATGTTATATGATGCAGAAAAAGAGATTTCTGACTTAAACCAGAGGGCATCCGCGGAAAAGAATTCTAAAATTCCCGGTTTACAACCACTCAATGCATTATCCTTGAATTTTATTAGCAAGGGTTCTGATTACAGGTATCGTTCCCTGGGAAAAGAAACTCTTATTTCAGATAACTCTTTGAGTAAGGTATTGATAGGAGACTATCAAATGAAGGCCAATTTGAAATATGAGGCTTCGCCGGTTCAGGATGAATCAACCTATCTTGTAGCTACATCGTTCTCGAAAAGCTCAGAACCACTTCTAAAGGGACCTATGGCTATTTATGTTGAGCAGGACTTCATTGCCCAATCAGAATTGCAGACTACTCTTAAAGGTGAGAAAATTGTTTTACATATTGGTAGAGATGAAGATATCGAAGTAAAACGAAAAATAAATGAATTTCGCTCGGTTTCAGGTATTTTTTCAAAAACAAAAAATATTAAGTACACAGTGGAACTTCAGATAAAAAACCGTAAAAAAAGTTCGGCTTCTCTTCTTCTTGTTGATCGAGTTCCCTTTACGGAAGATAGCAAAGTTGAAATAAAGTTAATGGAAAAACCTTCAGGTATGAAAGAGGAAGAAAGGGGAATTTTAAAAATGCAGTTAGATTTAAAACCCGGAGAAGTTCGAAAATTAGAATTTATCTACTCAGTAAGTATACCGGATGGACATATCCTGGAAAAACTATTTAACCAGGGAGAAATATAATGAAACGTTTACTAATTTTATTATTAAGCTTTATAAGTATATCTATATATTCTAATGGACATGAGTTGCCGATTTATGAAGTTTTGCTTTATAATGATAGAGCCCAGATAACTAGAAAGGGAGTTTTTACATTCCCGCCGGGAGAGTATAGTCTTTCTGTCACTGATTTACCTTTAAAACTTGAAGAATCCAGCTTACGAGCTATATTTCTTAAAAATAAGAATCTTTCTGTTTCTTCTTTGAATTCATTTATTGAACCTGATTTGCAGTATGGAAGGGAAGAAGCGAGGGATTTAAAACAAAAAATAGAGAAGGCTGAAAGAAAAATAAAAGCATTGGAAGCCAGGATTGAGGTCATAGAGGAAGAAAAACGCAGGCTAAAAGAGTTTCAAAATTTGAGCACGGATTCTGTTTCAAGAGGAATTGCTTATGAAGGAAATTCTAATTCCTCCTGGCAGGTAGATTTCATAAAACTCAGAACAGAATTACTAAAAATGGAAGAGAAAATTACGCGAACTGAAAATCGAGTGATTGAAGAAAAAAAAGAAAAAGAAGTCCTGGATAAGAATTTTCAGGAGATCGTTTCTATTGCAGAGAAAGGAAAAAGAAAAACAGAGATTAAAATTTTAAACTCTTCTTCATCAAAACAAACAGACACAATTCGATTATCTTATTTAATTAGTGGTTCCAGTTGGAAACCCACTTACAATTTTTATGATAGAGAAGGGGCTAAAATAGAAATTGAATATATGGCGGAAATTACACAGGAAACAGGTGAAGACTGGAAAGATGTGGTAGTTCGTCTTTCTCCTTCAGAACCTTCTAAAAGACAGTTTCGAAAAAAAATTAAGGCTCTTCGTTTAAGTGCAAGAGAAGTTAAGACTAAGAAAAGTTACTTTTCTTACGCTCAGTCTTATGATAAAGCTGAGCAGTCCAATGTAGCTCCCGGAGCTCCAAAAGATACAAAAGCTTTAAAAGATACAGACGAGGGTTCAAATATTATTTTTCGAGTTCCGGGCAGAAGTACTTTAAACTCTTCAAATGAAACACATAAACTTAAAATCCGTTCTATTTTTACTGATAAAAAAACGAATTTAATGTGTATTCCGGCAATTTCTAATAAAGTATATAAGGAGGCTTTTTTGCAAAATACTTCCTCGTATCCTTTGCTTGCCGGAGAAGTGTCCGTGTTCGGAGAAAAGGGACTTGTTGGAACAACAAAAATTTCTTATATTTCTCCGGGAGAAAAATTTAAAACCTCTCTGGGAGTAAGATCGGATATACGTGTATTATATAATACTTATGTAGATAACAAAACCAGTGGATTAATTAAGGAAGAAGAAAAAGATATAAAAAAAATTCGACTTGAATTAGATTCATTTGCACGAAATGAAGAAACAGTAAAAGTATACCAAACTTTACCTGTATCAGAAAGTTCGGATATTAAAATTAAAATTAATACCTCTGAAACAACAACAGGTTTAAAAGAAGAAACTAAGAATTCGGGAATATATTTTTGGACTGTAAACTTGAAACCGGAAAAAAAAGTTAAATTAAATCTTGAATATAGTGTAACGGTACCTAAATAAATTATATAAATTAAGCAGGTAGAGTAGTATGATTGAAGAAAATCGAAGGGATTTTATCCACGAAGTATTTATAAATACAAATGAGAAAAACACAATGACAGATGAGTTTTTTCTTAAATTAGAAAAGTGTTTATCTGCGGTTGAAGACGATAGATCTGTAAAGGCAATTTTTCTTAGTTCTAAAAATGAGAAATTTTTTTCCAATGGATTTGAACCCACTATGTTTATCGGAAAAACTCAAAAAGAAATAGAAACAGCTTTCCGTCCTGTATTAGACTCTGTGTTTAAACTGGCATTTTATCCTAAGCCTATAGTTTGCTATATAAATGGACATGTTATGGGAGTAGGTTCGGTTGTGGCTATAGTATCGGATTATCGTGTCATGTTGCATGGGAGAGCAAGATTTGGTTTTCCTGAATCCAAAATAGGAGTGGGTTTCCCTTCAGCTACCGGATTTTTTTTAAAAGAGTTATTGGGTTATCGTGCAGCTCGTGATGTTCTAAATTTTGGAAAAGCTTATAAAGCGGAAGAAGCACTGGAAATCGGACTTGTTGATGCAATAGGTAAAGAAGAAGAGATTCCAAAAATATTGAATAAAATTTTTTCGAACTATAAGGATATGGCTTTAGAGTCTGTTATTGGAATGAAAAAAACTTTACGGGATTATATGAAGCCTATCATGGAACCTTTAGGTCGGGAGGATGTTTACGAATTTTCAAGAACGATAGCCGCACCTAACGGACAGGAGGGAATGAGATCCATTGTGGAGGCCAGAAGGCCAATGTTTCAATAATGCTAAAAAAATTTCATATCGGTATTGATGCGAGGCCCTTATCTACACCTGTTTCGGGTGTAGGACGCTTAATTGCTGAAACACTTATCGGGTTTCCGGAAAAGGAAAAATTTGAGTTTCATTTTTTTTCACATCGCCCTTTGCATTTCGGTCATGAGAAATTATTAAACTTACCTAATGTAACTTTACATATAGGAAAGGGTTGGATCGCAAAAAAAGGCGGATTTTATTTTAATTTTTATCTTCCGTTTTATATGCAAAAACTAAAATTACATTTATTCTGGGGAACGCAACAGGTTCTTCCTCCCTTTCTTTCTTCTACAATACCGGCTGTTTTAACCTATCATGATTCGGTGATTTATATTTTACCGGAAACAATGAGAGCGATTGCAAAATGGCAGCAGCAGACTTTTTTAAAGTATTCGGTAAAGCGTTCCGATTTTATCATTTCTAATTCTATGCAAACAAGAAATGATATGGTAAAATTGTTTTCATATCCTCTTGAAAAAACAGATGTGGCCTATCCGGGTGTTAGTTTTAAAGAGATTACAGATTGTTTGAATCAAAAACCTTCTGAAGAAATCGAAAAAATCAAAAACCCATTTTTTCTTTCTGTATCAACAATTGAGCCGAGAAAAAACTACAAATTTTTACTGGAACTTTACAGAAGCTATAGAGAAAGATCCGGAGAAAATAAATGTGATTGGGTTATTGTTGGAAGAAGAGGTTGGGAGTCTGAAGATTTCTATAAAGATTTAGAAAGAGATATAGAGAAGTATAAAGATATTATTCTTTTTTCAAATGCAAGTGATGTGGATCTCCACCATCTTTACCGGAGAGCGATAGCGTTTCTATTTGCTTCAAAATACGAAGGATTCGGAATTCCTCTTTTAGAAGCTTTAGCTCATGGAAAAAAAGCGATTGTTTCAGATATCCCAACTTTCCATGAGATTGGAAAAGAAGCTATCATTTATCATTCCCTTGAAAAGCCGAATGATTGGCTGGAGAGTATGCTCTTGTTAAGCGAAAGAAAAGAAGTTTCTAAAATTGATTTAAAAGATTTTAGCTGGGAAAAGTCAGCGGAAGTCTATTACAGGATATTTCTGGATATCTTAAATAACAAAAATTCCTGAAAATTTTAGTTTTTTGTATACAAACCTTGGCGGTTTATTTTCTTCATCTTATTTTCACTATAGGAAAAGACAGTGATACACCTTTATATTTTATTATTTGTTGTCGCGGTAGTGAGCTTTTTCGGGATTCTTGAATATGTATTGCATATTAAAAGTTTGAATCGAATACCGAATCGAATTCATGTAAACGGAACCCGTGGAAAGTCCAGTGTTACGCGACTTATTGCATCTGCACTAAGGGCCGGTGGAATTGTTACCTGTGCGAAAACTACGGGAACCCTTCCCCGCATGATTTTTCCCGATGGCAGGGAATACCCGGTTTTTCGAAATACAAGGGCAAACATTATTGAACAGATTCGAATTATGCGGACAGCTTCTTCTGCCGGCGCGAATGTTCTTGTCATTGAATGTATGGCTTTACAACCTTTACTGCAAAAGTTATCTGAGGAAAAGTTGGTTAGGGCAACTCATTCAGTTGTAACAAATGTAAGGGCAGATCACTTAGACGTGATGGGCCCCACCGAAGCTGATATTGCCAGAGCCTTTTGTGCTACAGTAAGTACGGGAGGGAAATTTTTTACGGGGGAAGAAAAATATCTTCCCACTTTTCAAAAAGCCTGTGAAGCAAAGAATAGTACAGTTCATGCAGTAAGCAAAGAAGAATTAGCTTCTGTTAGCGATGACGATATGGCAGGTTTCGCTTATTTAGAGCATAAAGAAAATGTAGCTCTTGCTTTAAAGGTATGCGCAGATTTCGGAGTGGATAAACAAACCGCTCTAAAAGGAATGTGGTCAGCTAAACCGGATCCGGGTGTATTAGTGGCCTATAAAATAGCTTTTTTTGGAAGAGATTTTTATTTTGTGAATGCGTTTGCAGCAAATGATCCGGATTCAACTGAAAGAATTTGGAATATGGTAATTAACCGATATGAGGATTACACAGAAAGAATAGCTATTTTTAATTGTAGGGTTGATAGGGCGGATCGTTCTCGGCAATTAGCAGAAGCTTATGTGACCTGGAAAAAAGCAGATCATATTATTCTTATGGGAACAGGAACTTTTGTTTTTGCCAGAGAAGCCGTTAAGCGAGGAGTTGATAGTATGAAAATATCCTTTGTTGAGGGTAAGACCTGTGAGCAAATCTTTGAAGCAATTATTGATAAAATAAATGGAAAGGCGGTTATTATGGGAATGGGGAATATTGGAGGCCAGGGGCTTGAGTTGGTTCAATATTTTAAAAACAGAAGTATAGTAAAGGAGGCTGTTTAATGGATCTACTTTCAGTTTCTATAGGTGTTGGACTCGGAGTCAGTTTATTATTTTCCGAATTTTTAGGTTTAGCTACCGGAGGGATGATTGTTCCCGGTTATATGGCATTACATTTAAGTAAGCCATTGGAAATTGTGATGACTCTTGCAGCTGCCTTTATTACTTTTGTAGTGGTCAGAGTTCTGGCTTCTATCATCATTATATATGGAAAGAGAAGAACGGTATTTATGGTGCTTATCGGTTATCTGGTTGGTTATACTATCCGAATCATTGCCGGAAGTTTACTGCACAATAATCCAAATATAGAGTATGGAGTTATAGGTTATATCATTCCCGGTCTCATTGCCATCTGGTATGATAGGCAGGGTTTTATTGAAACCACAACTTCCTTGATTATCGCTTCCGTTCTGGTGCGTTTATTATTAATTATTTTTCTCGGACAGGAACTTAAAGTATGAAAGAAATATATTGGCGACCAAAAGAAATTTCTAAAACAATTTTAATTATATTATCCGTATTTTCTTTGGCAGGATTGATGGTGGTTGAGTTCTTTTTATCTCGTAAAGAACAGCCTTATTATAAGAAGAAAATTGTAGCAGCGAATTATGCAAGTAAGGCTATGAATGCTGTAAAACAGGAAAAAAAACGAAGAAACATGAAAATAAACCGGGAAGATGATCCGGCAAATTCCGGTATGATTGGCTACTTTATGACTCCTGTTACAAGTAAAACCGGAGTATTAGAAGCCAAGCAAACATCAATAAACCCAAATTTTGCAGCAGTTATATTGGAGCAGTTGAAAAAAGCGGATGTAAAAGAAGGAGATATTGTAGCTGTGGGTTTTTCTGGTTCTTTTCCGGCTTTGAATATTTCTGTATTAGCTGCAGCTAAAGCATTGAATCTAAAGCTTTTAATTCTTACCAGTGCTTCAGCTTCTCAATATGGTGCAAATGACCCGGATTTTGTTTGGCTGGATATTGAAAAGTTACTGTTTGATAAGAAGATATTCCCATACAGGACAAGTTATGCTACTCTCGGTGGGAAAGATGATGCGGGAAAAGGAATGCCGGATCTGGGTATCGGACTTTTAAAACAGGCTGTGCTAAGAAATGGAATTCCTATAATGGAGAATTTTCCAGGGATGAAGGAAAAGGTAGAAAGAAATATGAGAATATTTGAAGAGCTTTCTATGGGAGAGAAGATTAAAGCCTATATAAATGTGGGAGGAGGAACTGTTTCAACGGGTAGCGAAGCTGGGAAAAAACTTTTCCAACCCGGCTTGAATTTGAGTCTAAATAATCGACGTTCAAAAGGGATCGATTCGGTTATGAAGCGTTTTATACAGAAGGATGTTCCTGTAATCCATCTAACTCAAATTAAAGTATTAGCAGCCAAATATGGATTGCCAATAAGTCCGAAAGAAACTCCGCGTATAGGAGAAGGCAAGATTTACTATAAAGAAGAATATAATACTTATCTTGCTTTATCTATATTTCTGGGTATTATATTGTTATTGTATATTTTTTTCAAGACAGAACTGGGTGTATATATCTTTTACAATACAAAATATAATACAAGTAAGAAAAGTGATTTGGAGCCTACTATATAAATGCCGGAATATAAAAAATATGATTATTCGACTCATCATGAAGTAGCCTGGGGTGATCTGGATGCTTTTGGCCACGTGAATAACGTGGCTTATTTAAGATATTTTGAGACTGCCAGGGCAAAGTTTTTTACAGATAAAGAAATCTGGAACAAAGATAGTTTTGTGAGTCCCAAAGAAGGGATGGTTCTTACCCGTCTTGAAACTCTTTACCGTAAGCAAGTTTTTTACCCGGAGAATTTGGAGATTACTTTAAAGCTGGATTCTGTAAATAGCAGGGGTTTTTCTATGCTTTGCTCTATGTGGAATCAGAAAAATGAGTGTGTGATTTATTGTACAGCAGATTTTGTCTGGGTCGATTTTGTAAAAGGGAAGCCCTGTCGCATTCCGGATAGTTTACGGCAGTTAATAAAGTAGGATTTTTGTGGGCGAGCCATAGAAGGCTCGCTTCTTCTGATTATGGATATGTGTAAGGCATATCGAAGGGAATTTTTCCTGCATTTAAATTCATGTTACTCTTAAATTGATATTTCAAGTTAGAGAAATCTTTTAACTTGGGAACCAGACTGATGATGTCCTGTCCTTCAATTTTTACCGGGATTGAATAGCTTTTCTCTGCTTTTGAAGCCAGGGAAAGAGAGGGTGCCTGTCCGGAAATTAAATTGCGATTTTCAGCTGTAAAAGAATATTTTAAAAAGTTCATATCTAAACCGAAAGCATTCGGATTTTTAATAGAAAATTTTAATTCAAATAAGGCACTGGGATTCGTTAAGCTTTTGTTGATATTTTTATAATCCAGTGATCCAAATTTAATTTCCGGTAGTTTGGGGACCGGAACTACATGAGAAGCATTGAATGGTACATCAGCATTACCGAATTGTCCCATGGCAAATTTGGATGTTCCATCTACTTTTACGTTTATTGAATCCTTTTTGAAAAGCTCTAATAGATCTTTTGTTATACTTTTAAATTCTATTCTCTGGGAAACAGTAAAATTTGAGCTACCACTGGCCGGAAGTTTTATTCCTTTTGGGACGTTGGCATCGAATAGTTTAACTCCATCTACATAAATTTTTGAGGCAACACTTGCAAAGTTTATAGGAATCGGAACTTTATTTTTTGCAAGAAAAGAAAAGTCAAGATCTACTCCCGACATGTCTATGCCTTTAATATTTGCAGAACTAAAGGAAATATCCGGTGCATAAGTGGCTAACTTATCTTGTAATAGTTGGCAAGATAAGTGCGAAAATACAAAGAGCACTGTGAAAAGTAAAGAAAACTTTCTCATACTAACTCCAAAAGATGGTTTTGAGATATGTTTTCATCTTTAGGATGCTTGTAAAGAGAGTTTTCGATTTTTCAGATACATAAAAAATGACTTGCTCTCATCTTTTCTTTATTTATAAAATTTCAATATGATGAATACAAAATGGATTTCTATAATGATGAGTTCTGCTTCCTTTTTATTCTTGTTTTCGAATCAGGTTTTTTCCCAATCCGTAAAAGCAAATTCGGGTCTTGCCCTACAGTTTGAAAAAACCTTTAGTAAACTGGCCGATAAAGGTAAATTTAACGGAACGGTGCTTGTTGCAAAAAATGGTAAAGTTTTATATCGACAGGCTTATGGTATTGCGAATTATAAAACAAATCAAAAGATGAAAACAGACTCGATTTTTAACCTGGCTTCTGTGAGTAAACCTATTACAGCTACAGCTATTTTACTTTTGGAAAAAAAAGGAACCTTAAGTCTTGAAGACCCCATTGTAAAATATTTACCCGGTATAAAAGCAGATGCCGTTACGATTAAGCATTTACTTCAACATACTTCCGGGCTCGCTGATTATATGAGTTTATGTGATAAATACTTAGGAAACAAAAAAATTGTAAAAAATGAAGATGTATATGAATTATTTAAAAAATATAGACCAGCCTTGAGATTTAAACCCGGAAGCAAACACGAATACAGTAATACCGGTTATGTATTCCTTTCCTCTATCATTCAAAAAGTATCCGGACAAAGCTATCATTCATTTATAGATGAGAATATATTAAAACCCTTAAATATGGATAGAACTTATACCTGTACAACAGATGTGAAACAGCATCCGGACAAAACCATCGGTTTTAAAAAACGCGGTAAAAAATATAAAGAAAATAATATAGAGTATCTCGATGGAATAACAGGAGATGGAAATATATGTAGTACGGTAGATGATCTTTTAAAATTTGATATGGCAATGAGAAACTATAAGCTAATTTCAAAAAAAATGACCGAAGAAGCCTATCGTCCGGGCAAAACCGGGAGAAAAAAAAGTTATTATGGTTATGGCTGGATGCTTTATCCGAGTGGAAGCTTTGTTGAGCATAGTGGTTCCTGGACGGGGTTCCAAACCTATTTTGGACGGGATCTTGAGGATGGCTATACGATGATTGTTTTGGATAATTCCAGTAATTCTAAACTCGAAGACTATGTGGAAGATGCAACAGAAGGATTTTATGATTAAGTCATAATAAATCGCTTGAAAAACATCGGGTCTTTTTTAAATTCAGGAATATGAAAGCTTATGTTGTAAATAAGTGGTGTACTCCACGGGAGATGGAAGTAAAAGAACTTCCCGATCCGGTTCCCGGTGAAGGTGAAGTTTTAGTTGACATTCACGCGATTGGTTTAAACTTTCCCGATATCCTGTTTATTGCCGGTAAATATCAGGTGCGACCTCCGAGACCTTTTATCCCCGGTGTCGAGGTAGCAGGCGTTGTGAGTGCTGTGGGACCTGGTGTAAGCAATAAAAAGGTGGGTGACAGAGTTGCGGTTTTATGTTGGTTAGGTGGTTATTCCAATAAAGTAAAAGCTCCTGTAACCGACGTATATAATATTCCGGACTCAATGAGTTATGAAGAAGCAGCCGGTATAACCGTAACGTATCAATCATCCTATTTTGGGGTGGTTCGTCGAGCCGAGTTAAAAGAAGGGGAA
The DNA here is from genome assembly GCA_024233835.1 of Leptospiraceae bacterium. Lineage (NCBI taxonomy): Bacteria > Pseudomonadati > Spirochaetota > Leptospiria > Leptospirales > Leptospiraceae > Leptospiraceae bacterium. The sequence continues at coordinate 905,572 of JACKPC010000002.1, read as the reverse complement.
ACTATGCTTGTTCATGCCGGTGCAGGGGGAATCGGAACTTCTGCCATACAGATAGGAAAGGCTATAGGAGCTAAGGTAATTGCTACTGTTGGTTCTGAGGAGAAAATTGCGATTGCCAAATCCTGTGGTGCAGATGAGGTTATCAACTATAGAGAAAACCAGCACTGGGACAAAACTGTTCGAAAAGAAATGGGCGGAGCAGATGTGGTGATTGATCCGGTAGGAGGAGATACACTTTTAAAATCTTTAAAGTGTATGAAGTTTGAAGGACGATTGGTTGTGGTCGGTTTTACCAGCGGAACGATTACTCAGATCCCGGCTAACCTCGTCCTTTTAAACAACATCAGTATTGTTGGACTTCACTGGAATCTCTATCAGAAAGATCATCCTGATAAAATTCGCAAGTGTGTGGAAGATATTCTTGCCTGGTATGAAAAAGGTAAGATAAAACCGATTATACAAAAAACGGTTCCATTTTCCGATATACCTTCTGCCCTGGAAGAGATCGGAGAACGGAAAACGCATGGAAAAATTATTGCAAAACCGGAATAGAGTATTGCCGGAACTCAAACTTTAAGAAGCGAGAATTCATTTCTCGCTTTTTTTAATTTCATAGACAAAATTATATTACAAGGAACTAAAGTTGAAATTTCTAAAATATCAGAAAGCATTTGTTTTTGCAGGTTTCTATTTTTTAATCTATATTCTCTTTTCATTAAGTTCCAGGAGCTGGTATGTTTTTATGCCTGTTCCGGCTTTTTATATTCTTGCAGGTGCTTTTGTTTTTATATTTTTACTTTCCTGGATATTCCGTTTTTTTGAAGAAGGTTTATTTAAAAAAGAAAATCAGTATTACTTTTTCCTTTTTTTAAGCACTTACATAATCGCCATGTATTTGTTGTCTGTAAAAGCTCTTAATTTAGGAGATGGTCTTTTACTGAGAGAAATGCTTGCCTTAGAAAGTTCTGTTTTAGGATACCAACTTAGTGCAGATGAGATCCTATCAACCTTAGTCCATTCTTATTTATACCGAAATGTTTTTCAGGATCCGGAACTGGCCTATCGATTTACCAGCCTTTTTTCCGGTTTTTTTTCTCTGTCTTTATTATATTACTTTTTTAAAAAATATCAAATACCGAAAGAAGCTTTTTTGCTTATTTTGAGTAGCGGAGGAATGTTTTTATTTTTTTCCTATATGGAAAATTATACGATTAGTACAACAATTATTTTATCTATTATGATATGGGGGTATATGGGAATAAAAGAAAATAAAAAGCCTCTTCATATTTTATTGCCGATAGCGGCCTTATCTTCCCTGGCGGCTTTATTTCATTTACTTAGTGGCTATCTTTTACCTGCCTTAGTATTTATAACCTATAAAGTTTCTAAAGATCTTCGCAGTTTCTTAAAAAATGCTTTTTTCTCTTTGATAACAGCTTTGATCATTATTTTGCCGGTCTATATCTATTTTTTATGTTTTTCAGATACCAGATTGGACTTGAGTGATTCTCATATTGCATCTCCACCTTTTTATCCTCTAAAACGATTGGTATCTGCCAATCACATTTATGAAATTCTTTCGGTTCTTTTTTTTACTGCCTTTGTTCCTTTATTAATATTCTTATATACCCTGTTTTTCAGGAGAGAGTTCTGGAAAAAGTTTAAAACATCTACAGCAGAAAAATTTATTCTACTTATTTTCTATGGGTATCTTCTTCATGCCTTTATCCATAATCCTATGCTGGGTTTTCCGGCTGATTGGGATCTCATGTCTATTTACTGGTTGCCCTTATCTTTTCTGAGTGTTTTACTTTATAAAGAAGCTGTTATTACAAGAAATGTAGTTTTACCTCTCACCGTTTTCTCTTTATTGGTATTTTTTTCTAATTTATATAGCTTATCCGAAAGGAGTAAAAAAGACGAAGAAAGGCTTCAGAATATTTACCAGCTAGTCGGGGACTATAATAAAAAAAACAGAATGCTTGTCTTAGCTCACTCAGCAGAGCAAAGGAAATATTTTCTAAAAATGGATTACCTATTATACAAATCATTTAAAATGTTAGAAAAATCAAATACTCCGGAGAAAGGGAAGTTATTGGAGGAAAATATTTCCTTGAAGAATAAATTGGATTCTATGCCGGGACAGAATATAAGGGAATGGAAAAAAGAATATTATAAAGAATTTTATAAATACTATTCTGCTTTTCTCTCACTCAAGTTGCCAGAATAAATAGGAAAGATCATCAAAAATTAGATTTTCTTCTAGTAGATTATTGATATATTCCTCCATGATTGTCTTAGTATTTTTGAGTTCTTTCTTAGAGGAAAAATGTTGTCCAAGAGATTTAATAAGAGTATGAAATTGACTGTCTTTGGGAAAATCGGGAGATTCACAAAAACCATTACTATATAAAAACAGACAATCTCCCGGTTTGTAAAGATAAGTCTGTTGTTCAAATTGTAAATTTGGTAGTGTTCCAATAACCTGATTTTCTATTGGATTTATAATTTTAAAAGTTTCTACTGAATAAAGAATAGGAGAGGGCATTCCTCCAGGAGAAAAGGTGAGTGTCTTCTTATTTTTATCAACAACAATGCAGGAAGCTAAAAGGGTATGACTTCCAAACTCATATATGAATTGATTATTCAATTCATATAAAATTTGATTAGAATCAATATCTTTATTAACCGAGCATTGAATAAACTGAATTGTTATCAGGGCTAAAAAACCACAGGAGATACCTTTTCCTTCTATATCTCCAAAAAACAGAAGTTCTTTATCATCATCCAAAGGAAAAAAATGATAAAAATCTGTACTGACTTCTGAAGTTGAATGGATATGAAAAAGTTTATTTTCTTGTTCTAATTCAGGTGAAACAAACTTTCTTTGAATTTTTGCTGTAAAACGTAAATCGGTTTCTATAGCCTGCCTGTAAGCTTCTTTTTCTCTCTGTAGTTTGTAATATTCGAGAGCCCTATCAACAGCAATACGAACCGTTTCAACAGAGAAGGGTTTTAATAAAAAGTCATTGGCTCGATATTGAAGGCTATGGATTACGGGCTCAATATCTCGAATGGCTGTTATCATTATAATTTGTGAATGTGGAGAAATCGATTTCATTTCTTTTAGAATTTCGATACCACTTCTACCCGGTAATTTTACGTCCAGAAATACAATTGGATTCTTTTCCTGTTTAAAATACATTAAACCTTCTTCAGGATTGGTAAAGTATTTCGATAAAATTCCGGTATGTTTTAGAATGGTTTGGATAGACATACAGACTTCCTGTAAATCATCAATAATCAAAACTTCCGGTTGCATAATACAACAGTGCTTTCTGATATTTTTTTTTCCAGTAAAAATATCGTAGAAGCTAAGTTCAATAAAAAACTCTTTTATAAATCTAATAACTTTCCAGAATGGACGGGTATATGTCTATTTTTCTGAAGCTTAACCCATTCTATCGCTTACGAATATTGGATCGATATTTGTTTTCAGAATTTTTAAGAACTTTTTTTGGTACCCTTGTAATGCTTTCCGGGATCCTGTTAATTTCTGTGGTAATGGATAATATGAAGGATTTTAATGCTTCCAAAGAACCTAAAATTCACGTATACCTTTTTTTACTCTATAGTCTTCCGAGAGTGATATTAATGGTGGTGCCTCCTGCACTGATGTTTTCTGTTTGCTTTGTGGTCGGACAGTTCAGTGCTAACAAGGAACTGGTTTCTATTATGGCTGCCGGTGTATCCTTTTATCGCACCATTGCTCCTCTGATTTTTTTTGGTATTTTGATGTGGTTTTTGGTTTTTTTTCTCAATGAGTACCTGGTTCGAAAAGCGAATTCTCTTGCGGCTTATGAGCATTCCATTATAAAAAAGGGGGTAGGAACAAAAACAGATCTGGTTTATCAGGTTCATATAAAAGGAAAAGAAGGATTTTATTACATTTATTGGTATGATCCTGGAACAAAATCGGTCAGGGGTGGTTTCAATTATATTCGAATTCGAGAGAAAAATCATCCTGAATATATAATTTCAGCCCAGACAGCCTCCTATCAGCCGGAGAAAAAAAATTGGAAATTGAAAGAAATCGAAGAAATAATTTTCACTGATACCTTAGAATTGAAGGCATATAATAAGATTAAAGAAAAGGAATATACTTTTCCTGAAGACGCAGAATATTTCGCAAAGCCGATTAAAAAAGTTGAAGAAATGAATTTCACCGATTTGAGTGACGAAATGGAAGTGAGAGCCGGGAAAGGAATGCCTTATGCGGATTTGGAGGTAGAGAGACATTCTATTTTTGCTGTACCTATTATGAATTTAATTGTGGTGATAATTGGTGCAATTGCCGGTTCATTTACTCGAAAATCAGCGGGAGTGGCTTCCCTAGGGCTAACTATTGCGGTTGTTTTATTATACTATATTATGTATTCTACCGGAAGATCTCTCGGAGAAAGCTCAGCAGTGCCACCTTTTGTAGCGGTCTGGACGACCCCCTTTATCTTTCTGAGCATTTCATTTGGTTTATACAAGAAGTTTAATCTATGAAAAAAGCTTGCTACAAATGCAAGCCATAAAAGCCTTGTCTTCATTATGAAACTATCCGCTTCTATACTGGCCAGTCCTTTAACAGCTTTGTCAGGACTTCTTCCGTCCTTAAACCACGAGTCGATTGATTATATTCACCTTGATGTAATGGATGGAAATTTTGTTCCTCAAATAAGTTTTGGAGAGGCTTTTTGTAAAGAAGTATCAAAGCTTACCCAAATCCCTCTTGATGTTCATCTAATGGTGCATTCACCGGAAAAAGAGGTACCTAAATACTACGATCTAAAGCCGGAAATAATAACCTTTCATGCAGAAACAACAAATTTCATGGTCCGTTTGTGTGAAGATATACGATCTCGTGGTATTCGAGCGGGAGTAGCTCTCAATCCTTCCACTCCTTTAGAATCTATTGAGTTTGTACTTCCTTATATTGATCTATTACTTATTATGACAGTGGATCCCGGTTTTTATGGACAAAAGTTTACCCATAATGGTATGCAGAAAATTCGAAAAGCTAAAGAAATGATAAAAGGATATGAGATACTCTTAGAAGTAGATGGAGGGGTTAACTCGGGAAATATTCGTATGCTTTCTGAGATAGGTGTGGACATTTGTGTTACTGGTTCGGCTCTATTTACCGGAGGGGATGTAAACCGAGTAGGTCTTGAACTGAAAAGCTTGACAAATTAAAGCCTATCAATTTGATGTAAAAGTTGACCTCATATACTATTTTGAAATAAAAGGATTTGCCATTGGTTAAGTTAAGACTACAAAGAATGGGTTGTAAAAATAACCCCGAATACAGGATAGTGGCTGCGCAGAATACTTCACCCAGAGATGGAAGATTTATCGAAATCGTTGGGCACTATCATCCTACATCTTCAAAAGAACAGATTGTTGTGGATGAGAATAAAGCTATTTCCTGGCTCAAAAAAGGAGCTCAGCCGACCGGTACCGTGCGAGATATTTTAAAAAAATCAGGGATTTTAAAGAAATTAGAAAACAAACCTGCTGAGGCATAAGATTGGAATCTCTTGTTACCTATATTGTTTCATTTCTTGTTGAAAAACCTGAAGCCATTTCAGTGAAAGAAATTGCTGGAGATAAAGAAACTATTCTCGAGCTTCGGGTTGCACCTGAGGATATTGGAAAGGTGATTGGAAAAAATGGTAGAATAGCCCGATCACTCAGGACATTGTTAACAGCTGCTACTTCAAAAGAAGATAAAACCTATACTCTAGAAATAATTGACTGAAAAGTTTATTCATGTTGCTGTAATAGGAAGTGCTTTTGGTTTACAGGGAGAAATAAAAGCACGTTATTCTGGTGAAATACTTCGTACTTACAAAGTTCCCGGAACAGTTTATCTCGGCCAGAAGGAAGGGGTAAACCTTCGTAAATTCAGGTTGCTTTCTAAACGAAATAAGGCAGGATTCAGCATTGTACGTTTTGAAGGAATTGAAACCCGAGAAGCTGCTGAGAGCTTAAAAGGTATGAAGGTTTTTTTACCGGAGGCAGATGTTCCGGTTTTGAAAAAAGGGGAATACTATTCTTTTCAAATTATTGGTTTGAAAGTTTCATACGACAATAAGGAAATACCGGGATATACAATTTCAGATATTATGGATAATCCTGCTCACCCAATACTGTTAATTCAGAATGGAGAAACTGAAATTTTGGTGCCATTTGTTGAGAAGTTTGTAGGGGAATTGAGTATCGAAAAAGGAATAATCGAAATAAAAAACTGGCCCGATTGGCTATGAAATTTAACTTTATCAGTCTTTTTCCGGAAAAGATCCAGGCCTATTTTGAAGCCGGTCTTCAAGCAAAAGCCATAGAGAAAGGTGTGTTTTCTGTAAAAATTCTTCAATTAAGGGATTTTTCTTCGGATAAATTTAGACGGGTGGATGATACGATTTATGGTGGTGGACCCGGGATGCTGTTACAGGTAGAACCCATTGAGAAAGCTTTAGAATCACTGGGAGATGAAAAAGGCCTGGTTTGTCTTTTAAGTCCGAGTGGAGAAGTTTTTAACCAGGAAAGGGCTAAAGAATTAGCTTATGATGGAAAAAACCTGACATTTATTTCCGGATACTATGAAGGAGTCGATCACAGGGTAACTGAACATCTTGTTGACAGAGAAATAAGCCTCGGAAAATATGTAATTTCCTCCGGTGATCTGGCTGCACTTTGTGTGTGCGACGCTATTTCTCGTCTTTTACCGGGATTTATGGGAGGAGAGGGGAGTCTTCTGGACGAGTCTCATAACATAGAAGATGTTTTAGAATACCCGCAGTACACAAAGCCCTCAGATTATAAGGGTTGGAAGGTTCCGGAAGTATTATTAAGCGGTAACCATGCGGAAATTCAAAAATGGAGAGAATTAAATAGGAAGATAATTCCAAGGTAGAGGAAAATATGGATCAGATTATAAACGATTTATTTAAAGAAGATATGAGCCGTAGACAAAATTTTGATGTAGGTGATACTGTAAAAATCCACTTCAAGATTACAGAATCCGGTAAAGAAAGAATTCAGGTTTATGAAGGTGTAGTGATTGCCATCTCCAATAAAGGAAATTCAAAAACATTTACAGTGAGAAGAATTTCTTTTGATGTGGGAGTTGAAAGAATTTTTCCATTGTACTCTCCAAAGATTGCAAAAATAGAACTTTTAAGGAAAGGAAAAGTTCGTCAGTCCAGGCTCTACTACCTCAGAGACAAATCTGGTAAAAATGCCAGAATTAAAGAGAAAAGAGGAAGCCGTTCTATTGTTCAATCTGAACGTAAGAGACAGCAAGAAGAAGCTGCAAAGGAGAAAGCAGAGCAGGAAAAAAAGCAGGAGCCGCAGACTAACGCTGCTTGAGCCTGATCTATTTAACTCCAATGCCCGTTTTTTACAGGAAGAACTGAAATATCAGAAACACTTCGAAGTCTGCGGGATCGACGAAGCGGGGAGGGGCCCTTTAGCCGGGCCTTTATCCCTTGCTATAGTTTACTTTAAGCCACAGATACTGAAAGAGATATATGCAGGGAATCTTTTAGAGGGTTTGAACGATTCTAAAAAACTGAGCACAAAAAAAAGAAAAAGTTTATACCTCGATATACAAAAATTCTCATCTCTTACTCTACACCGTTTTGTTAGCCACAGATATATTGATTCTTTTGGAATTTCTAAAGCTATTTTTGAAGGTATCCTCTCTTTAAAAAATAAATCCCGATTAAGCTCACCACTCCTTTTAATTGATGGTAATTATAATTTTACATCTAAAGACCCGGAAGGCAAGTTACAATACCGTTCTATTGTAAAAGGTGATGAAAAAATTGCTTCTATAGCCGCGGCTTCTATTATTGCCAAAGAAAATCGAGATGATTACATGATAGAACTCGCAAAACTTTATCCGGAATATAGTTTTGAAAAACATAAAGGCTACGGAACTGAACTTCATAGAAAAAAGATTAAGGAACTGGGATATTCTAAGGTACACAGAAAATCCTTCCAAATAAAATAAATCTGTTGTCTTTATTGAGCAGGCATGTAAGGTTTAGAGAGTGAAAACAAATCAAATTGGAAATCGAAATTTTTCGATACGGATTTTTTCTGAATCCGGCGAATCTATACAGGATATTTTCAGAGAAGGTTATGTTAAAGCAAAAGTAACTGAAAGATTATCTTCTACACTTTTCCGAATTGTTTTGAATGGAAGAACTCTACATGCGAAATCTGGATTACAATTACATCCGGGAGAATTATTAAGTCTCAAACTAGAAAAAGGACAAACAGGCCTTATATTCCGTTTATTAGAAAGATCTTTTTCAAAGCATCACCTGGAAGAAGAAAAATTTATTCAAAAATTAAAAGGGTTTACAGAAAGACCTATCTCAAACTTGCTAAAAGAAGCAAAAATGTCCACTTTACATAAAAGCGAAGATTTGAAGGTGTTTCAAATTTTGAATACATTATTTCCATTTTTGGAGTGGAAAGAGGATGTTGCCTGTTTTTTTTGGAAATTTCAGGATGGAGAAGCAGAAGCGTATTTTGGGAAAAAAGCAAAGAAAAATACATATATTTTAAGGTATTCTTCTTCTCAGATAGGAAATTTATCCGTCTTATTAGACTGGCAGGAAAAAGATCTGAAGGACTTGAAGGTGCATTTCTTTTTCAATAAAGAAAGGTCCTATGAAACAGCCCTTTTTTTGATAGAAGATTTTTCAAAAGAAATGCTTGCTTCCGGATTTAAAGGGTTCAGTAGTTCTATATACTATTTAAAACCGTCTGAAAACCAGAATAAAGGTTCAGAATGGCTGGCTTAAATCAAAAAAGTATTGCATTAAAATTCATACCGGGTGAGAATAAAGCCCCGGAGGTTCTTATAAATACAGAAGGGAGCCTTGCGGACTTAATTCGGAAGCTCGCTGAAAAAAATGATATTCCGATTATTCGGGATGAAGGTTTAGCGAATGTTTTAAGTCTTGTACCGGAAGGTGAAGAGATTCCGGAGAATTTATATAAAGCGGTGGCTGCCATATACCGGTTTATACAGAAAATAGAAAAAGATTTGAATTAAAATCTTGTTTGTGTTAAGTTTGTACATTGGAGAAATGACTTTTTAATGAAGAAAATAAAGGTTTCAGAACTGCGTGTGGGGATAAAATTTTCTAAGCCAGTGTACTTAGATCAGGATAATGTATTCATTAACGAATTTACCCCTTTAACAGAAGCTGATATTAGTCGACTAAAAAAGTTTGGTTTTACTGAGATTTTAACAAATGGAGAAATTCTGGATGATTTTTCTAAACCTTCAGAAAGTTCATCTGAAGCGAACGTTAAGCCGAGTGTGAAACTGGCAGATTCTGATGATTTTATCCTCGAAAAGTTAGATTTAAGTAAGAGTTTTGAGGAGGAAGCTGAAGAAGTCAGGCGTGATTACCTGAATATTAAAAATGCTGAATATACCTTTATCCAGTTTTATCGTGACTCTTTTCAAACAATTAAATCGAATTTCAGAAAAGTTGCAGAAAAGAAAAATGTAGAATTTACTCCTTTCCGAGAAATTGCTGAAAACATCATTAACCTTGTGAAAAACTCAGGTAATATATCCTATCATTTACTTCAATACGAAGTGGAGGGTTATTATCTTTATAATCATGTCTTGTATTCTGCTTTTTATGCAACCATGATAGGTCAGGCTCTTGAGTTAAATCGTTCTAAACTCTTGGATTTGACTTCTGCTTCTCTTTTAGCCGATATCGGGATGACAAAAATACCTCCTGATATTTCCGAAAAAAAAGAAAAGCTTATTGAAGACGAAGCTAAAATAATCAAGCAGCATCCTATTATTGGCTATCATATACTGAATAATGTATTCAAAGTTAAAAAATCTCTTACGATACTTGCACTTCAGCATCATGAAAATTTTGATGGAAGTGGTTATCCTCAAAGGTTGAAAGGAGCTGATATTGATGATATGGCGAGGATCTATGCTATAGCCGATCATTTTGCGGCCCTGATTCATGATAGGCCCTGGAGAGAAAAGAAGATGCCTTATGTTGCCCTTCGTAGTATGTTGAGTGCAAATATGAATAAATTTGATTTACGTCTTATTAAATTATTTATTAATATCTTATCGATGTATCCGGTAGGTTCCTATGTAGAGCTTTCTGATAATTCCATTGCAGCTGTGGTAAGTACAAATGATTCAAAGCCTTTGAGGCCAAATGTTGCTGTTTTTAAAACCCCGGAAGGAAAACTTCTAAAAGAGAATCCTTTCTTTATTAATCTTATGAAGAATACCGATTTAAGTATTATTCGTGCAGTAGGTTCTCCATTCTAAAAATGAGTACATCTTCTAAGGGAAAACATGGTGAAGATGAGGCAGAGAAATACTTACTAAAAGAAGGACATACTATTCTTGTTAGGAATTTTCGTAAGCATCTGGGAGAGATCGATATTATCAGCCAGAAAGGTGAGACTCTTTATTTTTCTGAAGTAAAAAATTGGGAAATAGATTTTTTGGATACCCCCCTCCAAATTTTTAATAAGAAAAAAATTTCCAAAATGAGAAAGTTAGCAGAGCTATTTTTGGTAGAGAAAGGTTTCTTATCCAAGTATTATGTATCATTTTGCCTGTTGTATATACAAAAAGGTGAAATAATTTTTTATAAAGACCTTTTTTAATACTATTTCTGGTTGATCGGTATGGGGTTTTATGTATTAGTTAAATTGGAGAACCGTTATACAATTTTTATTTGGCTTATCAAGGAAGAGAAGCCCGATACATACAGGGAAGTAAAACCATGAGTAATGCAGCCTTTAGTAATTTAGATACTTTCTTTTATATAGATGAGTATGAAGTTGATCCTATGATTAATCGTAAGATCGCAGGCAAAACAATTCGAAGGAAGTTTGAATTATATAAAACCAAGTTGGAAGATCCACATTATATGGATTTTGCTATTAATAAAATTGCAATGGAGTTAACCCATTTTATCTCTAAGTAAATTATACCTCACTTGCTTTTTCTAAACGATTCATTATTGTTTCTTTCAGGTTATCATTTTTGGGCAATTCGCAGTAAATTTTTTCAAGTCCTTTTTTTTCACAATCAATGAAGAAAGAATATAAATTTTTCATATATTCCTGATTGTTATTTATTTTTAAGTTTAATCCCATTTTTACATTTAGTTCAAAACCTATTTGGCCTGCATTTAATTCTTCAATCTGAGGAAGTTTTGGAACAGCTATCACAACACATTCGGGTGAATAGTGCTTATATTTTAAACCGGGGCTTAAAATAAGCTCGGTATTTATTTCGGCTCCTAATTTTAAATCAGGTAAATAAAACTTTAATTCTTCAAATGATATTCCACCCGGTCTGAGTAAAACAGGTGGTGAGGTACTTAAATTGATTACAGTAGACTCCATACCAATTTCAGATTGTTCTCCTATAAGAATTGCATTTACCTTGCCCTTAAAAACTTCTCGGGCATCTTCCCAGCGGGTTATAGAAGGTTTACCGGATAGGTTTGCAGAAGGAGCTGCGATAGGAAGATTTGAATGCTCCAACATTTTTTGTGCTAAAGGATTGGAAGGAATTCTTAGACCTATAGTAGGTAGACCGGAAGAGAATAACTTTTCATCTTTTTTAGGAAGAATGTAAGTGATAGGTCCTGGCGAGAACACTGAGATTAATTCTTGATGTTCTGGTTTTAGTATAGCAAGTTCTTTAATTCTATCAAGGTTAGAGATATGTAGGATAAAAGGATTGTCTTTCGGTCGATTTTTTATAGTATAAATTTTTCTGCAAGCCTCCTCATTATAAGCTGAGGCCCCAATACCAAATACTGTCTCTGTTGGAAATATAACAATCCCTGCGTTTGCTAATATATTTCCGGCAAGCGCAGGGTCAGTTGTAATAAGGGTTTCTAAAGGTTCTGTCACCGCTGTATTAATTCTTTATCTGTTTTTTCTCTCTGTTTCCTTTTTTTTTTGGCTCTTGAGCTGAAGCGATTTTTTCTCTTTCTCTATTTTCTAACATTTCAATTTTTCTTTCAGCAATAGGAATGGGAGGAACCTGGTTGGTTAAAAGTAAACTCAGGTATTTGTTTATTCCCGGATCATTGTCAGATAACAATTGCCAGAAGGAGAAGCCGGCAAGATTATAACTTCTTAAAAGTTCCATTTTCTTTTCAAAGGCTTTACGGTTCATGAAAAAGGCTACTCTATCACAACCTCCTTCTGTATACCATAAGGATGGATCTTCATAAACTTTGTCCCTATGTATATCCATAAACTTACCCATATTTCTCCAGCTTTTTGAGCGACCTGCATGTCGATTAAAAATTTCTTCTACATCTGTAGGTTGGTAAAACTTGTGTTTTTTAGACTGGATCTTTAAAGCAGTAGAATAGTAAACTGCTTTTGCACGACTCTTGCAATTTAAAGCCCAATCATATCCATAAGTAGGGATAGCCATAAATAATTTTTTATTGGGTACTCGGGTAATTGCGTATTCAATAATATTCTCTAACCATACATTAGGACCTTGAGGACCGGGACCCGGATTATGGTATTTTCTCGGATGTAATTCATAGGCCATTATTTTAACTCTATCAGCATATTTCCCTAAGAATTTATAATCATGGGTGAGAGGTCCTCTCCAGTTTTCCTGAAAATCCATTTTTAAATTTTTACCTTTACAGTTTTTTGTGCGGGTATATTTGGAGGGAGTTTTGGGATGGACGGCTACTGATAATATTTTATTACGTTTCTTTAATTCTTTCGAAAGAATAACTATGAACTCTTCAAATTTCTCTTTTTTATCACAGGTCATTCCTTCGTAATCAATATCAATCCCATCATAGTTATATGTATCTACTTCTTCTAATATATACTTTATATGAAGGTCTCTGATGTCTTTTCTTCCATTCATTCCAATGTTTTCTGAAATTTTTTCGCCTTTATTCTCCCATCTGAATATAGTTGGAATGATTTTTATACTTGGATTTAGTTCTCTCAACTCTTTTATACGAGCCAGTTTATTTTTACTTCCCCAGTGAGAGACTAACTTTCCATTATTATTATGTCTTCCCTGCATACCATAAATGAATGGATGTATTTCATTATAGTATTGCACATTGTCTTTCATGGCTGAATAATCTGAAAACCAGGTTGAGGCAACAAAATCTGTATCTTCTGCGATCTTCTTTGGAACAATTTTCTTTTCTACTTTTACGACTTCTTCAACTTTCTTCTTTTCTGGTTTAAAAATAGCGATGAAGAAATTATAAAGCTTTTCTCCAAGCGGCAGTTGTTTTAAGAAGCCTGGTTGTTTTGAAGTTTCCTTTGGATGGACTTCTTTCTTTTCATCAATCTTGACGGTTTGGTTATCTTTATTCTTTTTTTCTTCTACCTGTCCAACAGGTTTAGGATTTGATTTAGGAGAATTGCCGGTACCTATTTGTACAAGAGATACTCCTATATAAAAAATTAAGATAGATATAACAGACCATAATAAAACTATGAGACTTAGTTTAAAATTATTCTTTGCTTTATTAGAGTTTTCTGTATCCAAATTGTGAACCTTCCTTTATACAAACTTTTATGAAAACGGGTGGGATAAGAGTGGAATAATTACTTTTCTGAGTTGCTGGAATACGTATATGGTTCGCTTTTTAATTTGTCAAGTGAAAAACGATTCCGAGTAAGTTTCTCAATATCTAATTCCTTTACCCGCTCTATCATTTTCAAATTTATGTCATAGGAAAAGTCTTTTAAAAATGCAAGAGAAGCTTCTTCATCCATCATTTCTCCCATGATTTCAATAGAATCTTCACTTAACCGGGCCGGTAAAGATTCCATTAGAGGAAGGCTGGAAAGAGCTTTTATTATGTCTCTGGACTGTAAGGCTTTTTCCAGAGAGTCTTTTAGTTCCTCTTTATGTTTTTCAAAAATGCTTTTTACTATTGATTTATAATCAATTTGATTACTGAGTTCATTAACTCTTTCTACAGATTTAATAAAAACTGCATCGGCTATCGTATCTACAATCACATCTCGAAAGCGAAACGTGAATTCACTGGTAATCATCCTCGATACTTCACGACTTCCTCCCAGTTTATAAAAAGAAATCCATAGCTTTAAGGCTCTTAAAAGCAAGAGGGGGCGAAAGATATGAAAAGGAAGAAGACCGATGATTTCATACCAGTCAGATTGAAGGAGTTTTGCTTTGTCTTCATGGGGCTTCCACCTTTTATAGAAGTCATACCCCCAGAATAAACAGGTGAATATATCGATAACAACGACCGAATAGGAAAAATAATTTGGAAATAGCCAGGAATAAGAATTTCGTAGCAGAAGAAAAAGTAAGTCAAATGCTAAAAGTACTAAAAGTCGTAAATCTCTTTTAGTTCCGGGGAAATATTTAATTAGAATATGTAAACTATCTAATATTCCTTTACTATTTTTAAACTCTTCCTGAAAACCTATTTTTTTCTCATTCTTTTTGGGTTCTTGCATTCAGACTTCTTCTTTTCCTTTTAAATGATTCGGTCTTAATTTATCTTTTAAAACTAATTTTACCCGGTTAATAACATCCATTGGATCAATGAGTTCCATGCAAGCAAAATCTTTTCTGTAGCAGGCTGTATTTCCATAGATACTACAGGGTCTGCAACTTAATGTTTCTACTTGCAAAACGCCAAGTTCGTCCTGCCCATACGGGCCAAAGCCGGAGTAAGGATGAGTTGTACCATATATGCCTACTACCGGAACCTTTAGTAAGGCAGCTATGTGTACATTCGAAGAATCCATACCGATAAGAACATGAAGTTTTTCCATCATTCCCAGTTCTCCCTTGATACCCATTTGTCCCGCATTTACAATATGGCAATCTTCGATTCCTTCTTTTAAAATTTTCAATTTGGTCATTTCTGAATTTGAACCAAAAAGGAAAATAGTAGCATTAAATTCTCTTTGGATGAGTTTTATCAGTGCAATCGATTTATGAAATGGCCAAATCTTAAGTGCATGACCGGCAAAGGGTGCAAAACCAATCCATAACTTATTCGGAGTCCTCGAAACATTCAGGGTTCTGGGATAGTCAAGTGCAAAAAATTTTGAATCTGGATCCACATTGATCCAGGGTCCCTGCCGAATTTTTGCTTCAAAGCCGGCCCTCGAAAAAACATTCATATACCTATCTACCGTGTGAGGGAGATGTGTCAGGATTTTATTCTTGCGTCTTATTTGGGCCTGTTTTTCTTTTCGACCTTTTATAATACGAAATGTAGGAACTCCCTTTAAACGAAACAGGAAACTTAGAAGTCTACTTCTCAGGCTTGAGTGTAAATCTATTACTTTATAAAAAGGTCCAAGCAGACTTATTTCTTTATAGAAATTCCAGATTCCCCTTAGGCCTTTAAATCTTCTAATATTAAAACCTACAACATCTACGTTTGGGATGTTATAGAAAAAGGGAGCATAATTTCCTCTTGTCACCAGTGTAATTTTAACACTGGGATATTCCGCAGCGATTGCAACAATAGCAGGTGTTAACAATGCCACATCTCCCATGGCAGAAAATCGCATTACAAGTAGGTTCATTTTTTTTCAGTATTATATAAAGCCGGATTTAAGGTTTTATCATTGTACATCTTCATTTGCCTGTAAACTTTGACATATTTAATCCCTTTTCCGAGGTCTTCCATTAGTTCATCAAGACAAATAGCCAGATCTTTCCTCTGTTCTAAAAGAATATTTAATTTTATCTGGCAATTTTTTAAATGCTCATTCCCTACATCAGTTCTCCTGGTTTGCTCTTCCATGTGGTATATTTTTAATTCGAGAATGCTCATTCTGTCAATTAACCAGGCAGGAGTTTCTGAGTTCATCCTTGCATTTGCCTGCGTGGAAATGGAGACAAATTGTTGTGTAATATAATCATCTATCCATTCCACAGTATCTACTCTCTTTTGGTTTAAATCATCTATTTTCCGTTTAGCTGCAATGAACTCATCCACGGGCAAATCAGGTTTTCGTATAATATCTTCAGTATGCCACTGCTCTGTATCAATTTGGTTTTTGTGGTACAATCGATTTTCTATCGAGTTATCTGTAAATGGATTTTTTGAAAACGTGTCTATTTTATGCCAGTCTATGATAGATTGTTGAAATATTGAAATAATAGGTTCTGCTCTTAGTTCCATACGGCTAAGATAAAATAATAGGCTGCTTTTGTAAGCCCAATTTTCATGTATTGGAAAATATTCTATAAGAAATTATCCTTCATAAAAATTATTACTTGTCAGAAGGGAAAGCTTATAGTATAGTAAGCGAAATTTTCTCCATGACAAAACCCGCGAAAAAGCATGTTAACCGAATTTTACTGGTTGAAGATGATTCTCTCCAAGCTGAATTTTTAGAAAGCTTTATCAATAGGTGGGGCTATATTTGTCAGGTAGCTGAAGATGGGGCGAAAGCCAGAAAGCTTATAGAAGAATGGGAACCTGATTTAATTCTATTAGACATTTTTTTGCCCGATACCAGTGGTATCGTGCTTCTTCAAGAGTTACGGGATAATCCAAAAACCGAACAGACTCCAACCATCTTAATGTCAGCTGACACCTCGGAGGAAACATCAATCATTGCACTTTCGAGTGGAGCTAATGATTTTCTTTCCAAACCCTTAAAAATTGCCGAACTTTCCTCCAGGATTCAAAAGGAGCTGGATCTTATTCATTATAAGAAGTCTCTTATCGAGTTGAATGAAAAACTGAAAATCGAGAAGAAGCGTCTTTTGAAGTTTTTTTCTGAGGATGTGGTGGAAGCCTTATTAACAGATGATGGGTATTCGGAGCTGGGTGGGAGTCTTTTAACTGCCAGCATTTTATTTGTTGATATTCGAAATTCTACTCTACTTGCCGAAAGGAACGATCCGAAGGACTTTGCCGGCTTTATCAGTATGGTATTTTCCGATCTGATGGATTTAATTTTTTCTTTTAAAGGTTCGGTTAATAAACTTCTAGGGGATGGAATCCTTGCTACTTTTGGCTGTCCCAGGGCAAGTAAGGATGATGCATTAAACAGTGTTCGTTGTGCTATGAAAATCAGGGAATGGGTGGAATCCTTTAACATGGTAAAACCGGATTTCATTACCTCACATGTCCAATTAGGGATAGGAATTTGTACCGGAACTGTTTTTGCCGGAAATGTAGGTTCATTCCGGAGAATGGAGTATACTGTGATGGGGGACCCGGTGAATACGGCCAGCCGTCTTCAAAGCCTGACAAAAGAAGTTTCTACAGACATTTTAATCGATGGAGAAACGGTAAAAACTATTGGTGAATCAGTTGTAGTAGAACAGGTGCCAATAAACTTTGTTCGGGGTCGACATGGAACGGTACAGATATATAAGGTTTTAGAGCTAAAAGAGGAGCTTTCCCACAATAGCATTTTCGGGGATGGGACCTAATTCTCTGGAGTCAAGTCCTTCATCCCGGTTGTCTACCATTAACCAGTAGTAGCCTTTCTTGATCTGGATTGTATCGAGGTTATCTCTTCTCGAAAAAGTGCTTCGAAAAGGTTTCCTCTTATCGGATTGTAGTATTTTATAGGTTTCTTGCAGGATCCTGCCATTTTTCAGGATGGTTTTATTTCTTATCTGGATTTTATCACCGGATGAAGCAATCACACGGGCGAGAAGCAAGGCATCGTTTTGCGGATTTTTAAATAGAATAATATCTCCATATTGTAGGTTTTGAACCGAAAACCAGGACTTGATGTAGGCGGTCTTTCCCGGAAGGATACCGGGTGCCATGGTATTGGTTTTTACAGTAAGCGGGTACAGTAAAAAAGTTTTTACCAAAAATGATAAAAGGAAAGCAATGGGAATGCTGAGAAAACTTCGAACCAGGTAAGGTTTGAGCCCTTTCTTATTTTTCTGGGAGGGATCGTAGGAATCAACCGGATACAACATAAATACAGAATTTTGATAAGTGGATCTCAGAAAAGCTTTTTAAGATTACTCTAAAAAAAAACCGGGAGGGTCTCCCGGTTTTGGTAAGGTATATGGAAAATGTTTTTACGAAAACGTTTTCCAGAATAGAGGTTATTAAACAATTAGTTTAGGGCGATTTTCCCTTCGTTGCAGGCCGGAAGAAAGGTTTTTTTGGCTTCTTCTTCTGCTACTTTTCCATCGATTTCGTTTCCAATGTGATTATAAATATGAATTACTTCTTTAATTTCAGTATAAGCAAGGCAGGATTTTCCAACTTTATGATGAGCAATAGAAGTCAGGAATAAAGTATTGGCATAACTGTTTGTATGTTTGAGCCCGAGCTCTTTGCGTATTTTTAAGGAGTTTTGATAATATTCTAATGCTTCTTCATAGTTTCCATGCTGATGCTTTAAACTTCCCAGGGCACTTAAGCGTAAAGCTTCTTCAGTTTTACTGGAAGACTTTCTTTCCTTGAATGATTTTTCAACGTCGGTAGTGTCCGGAATTGCAAGTAATACACAGGGAAGAGTAATAAGCAGCATGTTTGATATAAGTTTGAACATTTTTTTCTCCTATGCTTAACTTATTTGCAATATGCGTGCCAGTTTAAAATTGTAATAATTTTCTTTAGTTTTTAGTTGTAAGAAAAAAGAGAGTTTAGAGTTTGAAAGGAAAGGATGGTTTATGAATAATCGAAAGATTTTCCTGATTTTAGTATTATCTTTATTTTTGGGAGCCTGTAGTTCGGATAGAAGGGTAATGTTGGAACCGAGCCTCGAACAGATAACGGTAAAATCTGAAACTTTTTGTTTGGATTTTGCCTGGTACAATCCATTTACCTATTTTTGTTATGAAGAAAAGCCTCAGAGCCTGCGTTTAAGAGCCGTAATGGACAATCGAAAAGAGGAAAAGCACTTTTACCTCGATTATTATTTAGATGAATATGAGAAAGAACTTCCTGTAGGAGTTTCTATTCGGATTGGAGAAGCCTATTACAAGCTGGATAGGGCAGCTATTGACTTTGTGGACAGCATTAAGATTAGTTCAGAAGTAAATGAAAGTGTATTAAAAGAGATCGAAAAAGCCGAAGTTCTGGGATTTAGTTACTCCAATCGCAGTAATTCAGCGAATTATGAGTTTAAACAGACGGAAAAAGAAGAGTTTAAAAGCAGGGTACGTTATGTTCTGGAAACTATTCATAAACAAAAAAAGATGAAAGTGAACCTTCCAGAAAAGCAAAAGAAAGATTGACTGTGTAAAAAATGAGCAGTTTGTTTGAATTATTTGATTAAAAAATAAGCAGAGTATCATGCAGGATTTTTTCCTGCATGATTTCTAAACAGATAAGTTTATTCCGGTCTCATTAAAGGAAAAAAGATGGTATCTCGAATAGAATGGCTATTGGTAAGAAGCATAACCAGCCGGTCTATACCAATTCCGAGTCCGCCTGTTGGAGGCATACCGTATTCTAAAGCCCTGATAAAGTCATGATCCATCATGAAAGCTTCGTCATCTCCGGCTTCTCTCATTTTTACCTGCTCTTCAAATCTTTCTCTCTGATCAAAGGGATCATTTAGTTCTGAGAAGGCATTTCCCAACTCTCTACCTGCTACATAAGGCTCAAAAC
This sequence comes from Leptospiraceae bacterium, assembly GCA_024233835.1. Taxonomy (NCBI): domain Bacteria; kingdom Pseudomonadati; phylum Spirochaetota; class Leptospiria; order Leptospirales; family Leptospiraceae; species Leptospiraceae bacterium. The sequence continues at coordinate 885,896 of JACKPC010000002.1, read as the reverse complement.
GTTCTACATAATTCGGATTATCTTCTCTGGATTTAGCGAGAGGAGAAAGCTCTTTGGGATAATCCGTTACAAAAACGGGTTGAATAAGTTTAGGTTCTGCTCTTACAGAAAAAACTTCATCAGCTACTTTCCAGATCGAAGTGCACTCGTCTGCATCAACACCTGCTTCTTTTGCTCTTTTTATAGCTTCATCAAGGGTCGTAATCGTTGAAAAATCAATGCCAGAGTACTCTTTTATGATATCTACATAGGAAACACGTCTCCAGGGGGGGCTCAGATCTAATTCATGATCATCGTATTTAAATTTTAAACCGGGACCTACTGTCTCTGCCAGATGAACGATTAACTTCTGGGTTAATTGCAGCATGGCTTCCATGTCTCCATAGGCCATATAGGCTTCCATCATAGTGAATTCCGGGTTGTGTTTTAAAGAAATTCCCTCATTTCGAAAATTTCGGTTTAGTTCGAAAACTCTGTCCATGCCTCCTACGATTAAACGCTTTAAATAGAGTTCCGGTGCAATTCGCAGGAATAATTGCATATTGAGGGCATTATGATGGGTTACAAAGGGTTTGGCTGCTGCTCCACCTGCAATAGGTTGCATCATAGGAGTTTCTACTTCAAGAAAGCCCTCATCAGTCATAAATTTCCTGATTTCGGAAATGATCCGGCTTCTCTGGATAAATACATTTTTTACCCCCTCATTTACCACGAGATCTACGTATCTCATCCGATAACGCTGTTCCTTATCGGCAAACGCGTCGTATATAACCCCATCTTTCTCTTTAACCACCGGAAGTGGGCGAATACACTTGGCAAGAAGTTGAACAGAACTCAGGTGTAGGGTAATTTCTCCTTTCTGGGTTTTAAACAGGTAGCCTTCAATACCAATAATGTCTCCGAGATCAAAGGATTTGAACAGGGTATAAGAATCTGTACCTATATCATCTCTGGCGATATAAAGTTGGATGGTCCCTGATTTATCTTTTAAATGAGCAAAACTGGCTTTTCCCATCACCCGTTTTGCAGAGAGCCTTCCGGAAAGCTTGAATAATTTTCCGTTCGGATACTTACCGGGATCCGAAGATTTTAAGGATTCAGATTCTGCCTGAAGGGCATCAAAATTTTTAATTAAATCAGCACTTAAGGAGTTGGGGAAGAAGCGAATAGGATAAGGGTTAATACCTTTTTCCTGAAGTTCCTTAACTTTCTTAATCCTCTGTTGGATTAATTCATTCTGTTCTTTTTCGTCTATATTCATTGTTAATTGTTCCTGTATTTTTTACGAAAAAATGTATTGCAAAAATTTTCCAAAAACATGGCTGAAGCCCCGGCTGGTTTGGAACCAATTCGAGGAATTAAAAGGTTCCGGATATATAGAAACATACACCAGTATTTTTAGAGGTGAAAGCACTTCTGTGTAAGCATTCAGGTGAAGCCTGCTATCGAAGGTTTCGGTCAAAAGTATAATAGATTTGATATTGCGAGCCACCAGAAGTCGTGCCATGTGTCTGGCATTGGAAGCCGGGCTAAACTCTTTTTGTTTGGGGACAGTCATAAGATCTATGTATTCCGGTAAAATTCCCCGCCTTAGAAAGTAGCGCAAAAAGGCTTCCTGGTAGTTTTCCTGCAAGCCAACTTTATTTTCTACTTCAAAGGATTCATGGAATAAAAGAAAGACTTTCCTGGCTTTTTTCTTACGGAATAGATTATAAAGGCTGAGTAATTTTTTTTGGCTCGGAATTTCCGGGATTTCGAGAAGAATACCGTCCACCTGCTCCGGAGAATACTGTGTAATCAGTAAAGTTGGAGAAAAAATGATGAGAAGTAGAAAAAAAACAAATGAAAAAGAAAATCCGGAAAGGAAAACCGGCCAATTGTCTTTCATGTTTTGAAAGCTAAAGCCCTGTCCACCGGTGTTCTCCATTAGAGAAACTAGAGAAATCTGGAAAGCCTTCAAGACAAGTACTTTACTCTTTTTTTCTCCATTTCTGTAGGACTTTCTGTATATCAATGATGTTTATGGGCTTGGAGATATAATCATCCATACCGACAGTAAAGCACTTTTCTTTATCTCCCTGCATAGCACTGGCGGTCATCGCAATAATCCTGGGAGGCGTCTGAAAATTAAACTCAGATCGTATAATAGCCGTTGTCTCATGACCGTTTAATACCGGCATTTGAACATCCATAAAAATAATATCATAATCCTGACGTTTTAAGGAATTTAAAGCTTCCATTCCATTGGCCACTATGTCTGCTGTGTATCCGAGTTTATGAAAGACTCTTTGGGCTATTTTTTGGTTTATCGGATTATCTTCGGCAATCAGGATTCGAAGAGGAATTTTTTTACCCAGTTCCGGATCAATGGTTCCTGATTTTTGAGGAGTTGCTATTTTTACTTTTGATTCCTGAATAAGGTTATTTAGATTAGATAAAAACTTATCTTTGAAAATGGGTTTACTCAGATGAAGCTGAAATTGTTTGTAAAGCTCAGGATTTTGGGTTTTCAAAGAAAGGATTTTAGATATTAATAAAATGGGAGTTTTTGCCTGTTTCAGGGATTTTTCTAGAATCTTGAGTTCTGAAATTTCGGAAAGATCCAGCACTATAATATTCGGACTTGAACGAGTATTTAGCTCATGAAGAAATTCTTCCACGTTTAGAAAGAGCCGGTATTCGATTTCAAATCCTGAAATGAATTCTCCCAACATTTTTAAAAAATTTTTATTATGACCGAAAAAGAAAATTCGTTTTTCCTTTAAAGCTGGATACGCTTCGGTTCTTTGGGGAATTTCTGTTTTTTTTACCCTGATGGTAAAGTAAAAAGTCGAACCAGAATCTATCTGACTTTCTACCCTGATTTCCCCCCCCATAAGTTCAGATAGTTTTTTACAGATAGCAAGTCCGAGACCCGTTCCACCATATTTTCTTGTAGTGGACGAATCTACCTGGGAGAAAGCTTCAAAAATTTTTTTCTGCTTGTCTTCCGGAATACCTACACCGGTATCAGAAACGGAAAATTCAAGTTGTAGGGAAGTTTCAGATTCATCAAGCAAAAGCACCTTAATCAAAATCTCACCCTTAGCGGTAAATTTCACTGCATTACCAATAAGGTTTACCAAAATTTGTCTCAGGCGGGTTAAATCACCCCGTACCCATTCCGGTACATCAGGGGATATGTGGTAAATAAGTTCCAGATTTTTATTATCTTTGCGAAGTGGAAATAAGCTAATCGCTTCTTCTATGCAGGTTCTAATTTGAAAAGGTTGAAGTTCTAAGTCCATTTTTCCCGATTCAATTTTAGAAAAATCTAATATATCATTGATGATAGTTAGAAGATTGTCACCACTGATGCGAATGATTTCAATATATTCTTTTTGTTCCGGGCTTAAATCGGTTTCGAAGAGTAAACTGGTCATTCCGATAATACCATTCATGGGTGTTCGGATTTCATGACTCATATTGGCTAAAAATTCACTCTTAGAAGAATTGGCGTTTTCCGCATCTTTTCGGGCTTTTTGTAGAGCTTTCTCGAATTTGGTTCTCTCGGTTACATCTAATAATAAACCAATCACAAAAGATAGTTTCTGTTGATTAAATACACTGGAATATCTGACTTCAAAGTGCTTATGTTTCAAATCAATTGTTCCGGTAAATTCTTCCCCGGTGAGAGCTCGTTTTGCATAGGAGAGAATGGTAGGATTATCCTTATATATTTCAAATATAGATTGGTTGAGAAGGAATTCAGGTTTAAGCTTTAGGGTTTTTAAACCTCGTCCATCTATAAATTGAAAAATTCCTTCTTTATTTAAAATAAAAATTATAATGGGTATAGAATGGAGGATTTTTTTCAGTTTAAATTCAGATTCCTGCATGATTTGCATACCGAATTGTAATTCAGTCATATCACGGATAACAATTTGGAATTCATTTACTTCTTTTGGAGTCTTAATCACAGGTGTAATACTCCATTCCTGCCAGATTAAATCTCCCTGAGGACTGGTTCTTCTGAAGAGTTTGCGGATGCTTCTTTTTGCTTCTTTAACAAATTCCAGATCACTCAATATTTCCATTCTTTCTTCTTTAAGAAAAAAGTGACTTAATTTTTTACCGAGAAAGTCCTCTTTAGAACCATTAAATTCCTCACAAAATGCGAGATTTACAAAACTCAGCCGGGTTTTCAGATCGCAGCGGCATATCATATCCATTTGTAAGTCTGCAATACTATTATCAGGCAAGTTTTCTGATTTTTTTTCTGGTTCCATTGAATTATTGTAGAGGTTCCTTATTTCTTGCTTTTTTAATCGGTTTTCTACTATAACTATACTATAAAAAGCTCATTATTAATAAAATAAGTTTTATTTGAATTTGGGGAAAAATCAAGATTTCTTTATTTGTAATAGAACTTTTACTAAGTTTATTCATCTCAGCAGTTTGGAAAATAATTTGACAGAAAGTGGTATAGATGAAATGTTTGCTTTATTGAAAACCGCTCGGGTGGTGGAATTGGTAGACACGCAAGCTTGAGGTGCTTGTGCCAATATAACTGGTGTGGGGGTTCAAGTCCCCCCTCGAGCATTATTAAATATCACTCTTGAATGCTTCCTTAAAAAGAACTTTCTTATCCTGGTTTAGCACTCTTAATTCAACTTCTCCTACTCTATAAAAAATAAGGTTAAGACTTTCATCTTTGTTGAAATCGGTCTGACTGAGTAATTCATCTATGTTTTTATTGACTATTTCCGGTTCTTCTTTGCTATTTTTATCTTCATCTGCTTTGGGTTCGATAATTTCCGGAACTTCTTCTCCTTCCGGTTTCTCTTTTTTCTTTGAGAATAAATTACTAAGAGAATCTGACATTTTTTCGAGTATGTTTTTTTCGTATTTTTTCTCTAAAGAAAGAGTTTCAAGTTCTACATTTAGCTTGCCGGTTTCAGGAGATTTTATACTTAAAAGCTCAAATCCGCTCTCGGTTTTTTTGGAAGAAGTATAGAAGAAAACATCAAAATAGTAGATTCCATCTTTTTCCTCATAGGCTTTAATTTTCGCATTTTCATCTATATTCTCAGTTTTTACAACTGTTCTTAATTTCCATTTTTTAGCACGAAGGTTTAAGGCTTTCGCTACTACAGGAAAAACTTGACCGTTGTAGGATTGATTTTCTGCCTCTCCCTTCTTCTTTACGGCTGGCTCTGTAACCAGTAAAAAAACTTTTTCCTTTGTTGAGCTTATTTTTCCCGGTTCCGGAATCTGGCTGATAACCTTATCCGCCTGGTGATTCGCATCTGCCGGTATATAGGTAATCCCTCCAATTTCGAGACTTACCGGTGGTCCTCCGGATGTAGAAACTACATTTTTTAAAATCGCTTTTGCATTGTCGAGGTGCTGGCCGACCAGTTTAGGAATGTTTATCTGATTCTCTGATATATTAACTTTTAAAAAAAGCTTACTTCCTACTTCAACGGGTTTACCCGGAGGAATAGACTGTGAAAGAATGGTTCCATGCATTTTGTCGGGATACCATTCATTTTCTAATTTGATTTTAAGTCTTAAGCGGCTTAATTCGTTATGAACCTCTAAATAAGACCGACCAATTAGTTTGGGCATGGTAATTTTATTGGAACCTTTTGTTCGGAAAAGAACGATTGTGAAGGCTGCAAAAAAGAAGACCAGTAAGCTGGCACTGATAAAAACAAAAGGACCTAAAAAAGGTTTCAATTTTTCAATAAAAGGTTTGGAACTCAAAGGGCTTTTTCTCCTGTCTGTGGTTTAAAACCATTGATAAAATCAAGGGTTTGCATGGGGTTCTTGTTTTCCGGTTGAATTTTAATCAAAGAAAGAAGATTTCCGTCTCCGCATGTAATGGCAAGTGTTTTTTTGTCCGGACAAAATAGTTCACCTGTTTTCAGACCTTCTGGCTTTTCCGAAAGAAGCATTGATTCATAAATATTGATTCTTTTATTGCGGAATAAAAAATAGCAGGTCTTTTCCGGAGCAAAGGCTCGGATTCGGTTATGAAGGCTTAACGCCGAGCCTGAAAAATCCAGCTTTCGGTCTTCCGGTTTAATTTTTTTGCAATGGCTGGCCTTTTCGTGATCCTGGGGTTTTGCTGGATACCTTCCATTTACCGGGTTTTTTAAAAGCTTTAGAATTGCTTCACTTCCTTTTTCTGTGATGCGCTTTAAAAGAGTTTCAGAATTGTCATTGTCCAATATGGGTATGACTTCTGAAGTAATTACATCTCCTGAGTCAACATCTCTGGCAAGATATTGAATGCTGTAACCGGTTTCTGTTTTGCCATCAAGAAGAGCGGCTTGAACCGGTGAGGCTCCTCTGTATTCAGGTAAGAGGCTTCCGTGTAGATTAATTGAACCACCGGAAGGATACTCAAAAATATCTTCCGGTAAGATGCCCCCAAAGGCAAAAACTACAAAGAGATCTGCCTGGTAGTTTTGAACTGCCTGAATGGCTTGCGGAAGTTTCATTGATGGAAATTGTAGAACAGGTAAGTTTGCCTTTAGGGCAACTTCTTTTACCGGTGAAGGAGAGGGGATTTTCTTTCTTCCTCTCGGTTTATCCGGATTGGTTACTACAAAAACGACTTCTATTCCTTCATCTAAGATTTTTTGCAGGAGATACGCAGAATGCTCCGGGGTTCCGAAATAAGCTATCTTCATATTTTACCAGAATTTCTATTTCCGAGAAATCTTCAAGTTTGTTACTTTCAAATTGAAAGTTATTTTTCTTTCTTTTCGTATAGTTCACTTATTGCTTGATTTATAACTGTATCTGTTTCTATATATACTTTTTCTTCTATTACCTTTCTTCCCATCAACATGCAATTCCTGTATTTGGCTGCACTTAAACTTTCTTTGCTCGGCCTCAAGTTTGTGAGTTTCTTTACTTTCTCTTCTAATTTACCTGCTTGCCCGGAAGTATTTAAGATATTTAATGTATTCTTATTATCTAATAAATTAATATCTTCACCGGGAATCTCACAAATTAACTCGTTAAGTCCATTTCCGATACTACAGGGAAATACCTGTTTGATCAGTTTATCTTCTTCTTTTCGAGAAGGTTCACCTTCACAGCCGGAACTTCCTTTTTTATCCGAACTGCTGCATCCTATAAAAATTAAAAAAGTTAAAATAAATAAAATTAGTTTTTTCATAAATACCTCGTTTTTATATTATTCTTTAAAAGCTTGAATTACTTCCTGATGTCCCAATCTAAGGGCAGTTTCGTAAGCTGTTTTTCCATACTCATCTTTTAGTGCAGGATTTGCTTTTTTCGATAATAAGAATTTTACAATATCCGCATGTTTGAAGGCTGCGGCTTCGTATAGAGCCGTTTTATTCTCAATATCTGTTGAATTTATATTCGCACCTGCTTCGAGTAAAATCTTTACGGCTTGTAAATGACCGTATTTAGCTGCTCCATGCAGAGGAGTTCTTCCGTCACTGTCTTTTACATTGATATCTGCTTTTTGATTAATGAGGAAGTTGAGTAAAGATATATTTCCTTTAATAGCCGCATAGTGTATGGGGTATACGCCTGTACTATCCTTTTCATTCACTTTGGCTCCTTTTTCTAACATGAGTTTTGCAATTTCTACATGATTCGTGAGATGAAGAGGAGTCGAACTGTCTTTATCTGATATATTTACCTTTGCACCTTTACTTAAAAGGAATGCAGCTATTTTTTCGCTTTTGACGAGAAAAATAGGGGTTTGACCTGAAAAGTCTTCAGCATTTACATCTGCCTTGTTTTCTATAAGAAGCTTCACCAGTGCTTCGTTATCTTTTTGTACGGCAACATGGAGTGGACTTAAGCTTTCCCTATCTTCTACTTGTATTTTAGATCCTGCTTTTATGAGAAGTTCCGCAATTTCTGTAGATTGATTACCGTCCAGTTTTTCGATCGCATAGAAAAGTGCTGTTTTTCCATCTTTATCCTGGAGATCCAAATCTGCTTTAGATTGAATCATAAGAGAGAGGGCGGGCTTATCTGCCCTTGCTGTCAGTGCGTGTATGCTTGAAACCCCGTCTCTATCCGTAGTATTGAGTTCTGCTTTTTTTTGAATCAGTAATTGTAGGGTTTCAGATAGTTTATTTGTAGGAGCTAATTCAGCAGCCAGTAATATAGGAGTTTTACCGTATAAGTCTTTTGCATTTAGATCGGCACCCTTATCGGATAAAAGTTGTAGAATTTTAGAATATCCTTTGGAAGCGGCTTCATGAGCAGGAGTTCTGTCGAAGATATCTTTTGCATGAATGTCTGCATTTTTTTCCAGGAAAAAATGAACTAACTTTTCATTTCCAGCTTTAGATGCGTAATGAAGTCCTGAACGGATATCCGGGTCTTTTGCGTTAATATCGGCCCCTTTTTTTAAAGCATTAACTATTCCGTCTATTCCCCCATTCTTTGAAGCCTGTAAAAGCTCTTCTGTTACGGATTGTGAATGAAGATTTTGAATACCCAGAAGAAGGACAGAAATACTGATCATTTTAGTGAGTGTCATAAGATGATTCTGTAGGACTTCAAAAGATTTCGACAAGTACAAAAAAATATAAAAATGAAAAAAGAACTTTCTCTATATGTTTATTTTCTTAGGATGATAAATATACGGAGGTATAAACGGTATGCTGAGAAAAATGTTTTTATTCCTGTTTTTTTTCGGTTTTTCTACTCTTTGGGCGAAAGACGTAGCTGTAATTTTATTTGCAAAAGGAAAGGTTTATGTAAACGAAACTCGGAGAGTTCGTATTGGAGATAAGATTTCGGATAGAGATATTCTTACAACTCAAATTCGTTCTTCCTGCGAATTACAGTTTTTAAACTCCGAATCTCCGGTTGTAGTGAGGTTAAAGGAAAATACCAGTTTTAAATTGAACGAGAACTCCGGTAAATACCGTGTGGAAGTCAAATCGGGAAGAGCAATGTTCAATGTGGATAAATTAAAAGCCGGTAGTTTAGAAGTGATTTCCCCAACCAGTGTTGCGGGTGTTCGGGGTACCAAATTTGAAGTGGAGGCACCGAGTAATGGAGATAATAAAATAGTGACTCTGGAAGGAGAGGTGAGTTCGAGGCTTCGAGTTCAAGAAATTGAAAATCCTGATACGAATCCAGCTTCTCAAGATCCGAAGCTAAAGGGTATAATTGATTCATTAGAAAGAAATAAAGTATCGGTAAAGAAGGGGGGCTATTTGGATGTATCCAAAAAGACAAGTCAGGAATATTATAAAGAAGAAGATGCGTCTTCATCCAGCCAAAAGGCCTTACAAGTAAATAAACTGGATGATCGTGTCTATATAAAGAAACACGAAATATATGATGAACTTATTCCTATAAACTTAAATTTTATAAAAGATTTAGAAAGGTTTCAATCGATCCTGACAGAAAGGAATAAAGAGAGAAAGCATCTCGGTCTGATTAATAGTCTGAAAAGAGAGTTAAGGGAGGAACGGGAAAAAAATAAGCAGGCAGAACAAAGATATGACAGGATAGAAAGTACCCTTGTGAAAGAAAGGACTGAAACCGGTAAAAAACTAGAACTATTGAATTCTGAAATAGATACCCTTAAAAGAAAAAGAGAAACAGTAAAAGCATCTGATGAAAATGGCAGAAAGATAAAAGATAGCCTACAGGAATTTTCTAAGAAATTAAAGAAATTAGAGAAGTCTTTAGAAGAAGTAAAGAAAAATATTGATAAGAATTAAATATGTTTCTTGAAATATGAAAAATCATAAGGAACGCCTAATTAACTCTTCTTAGCGTTCCTTAGCCAGGATTTATCGCCTGCAGATGGATGCCTGGCATTCCTTTATTGGAGAAAATATCTGCAAAAATTCCCCTTCCAGGTCCGTGTTCAGCTCGATAATTTCTAAGCTCCAACCCTTAATCCCGGATCCTATCGGAGTTTTTTCATGAAGACCGGAAAAGATAAATTTCATCCATCCGGTAAAGAGGTTGTAAATAATTTCTACCTGTAAGAAGTTGTAAGGAATATGACTACTTTCGGGCATAAAAATATCCTCGATACAGAACAGTTCAGCAAGGCGGATCTGGATTTCCTTATTAAAAAAACCGGTCAGATGAGGCGTTTACATGAGACTAAAAAAGCTTTTGGTATCCTTAATGGAAAACTCTTAGCTTCTCTTTTTTTTGAAGCTTCTACCCGCACACGTCTTTCTTTTGAAGCCGCTATGCATAGGCTGGGGGGCCGTGTTATTTCTACGGTGGGTTTTCAGTTTTCTTCCATTTCCAAGGGGGAAACTCTTTATGATACTATGAAAATGATAGAGGCCTACGCCGATATTGCTGTAATCCGCCATCCTATAGAAGGATCTTCCCGGATTGCCGCCGGTGCAGTAAATATGCCGGTCATTAATGCCGGTGATGGAGCCGGTCAGCATCCGACCCAGGCACTTCTGGATTTGTATACAATCATTAGTGAGAAAAATACTCTTGAGGGCCTGAGTGTTGGTTTTGTAGGAGATCTGAAATACGGAAGAACCATCCACTCTTTGATTAATCTACTCAGGAATTATAATATTTATCTGTACCTGATTTCACCCGAGGAGTTAAAGCTTCCTGAATCTTATCTGAAGGGGCTGGAAGGTTATCCGATTCGCTACGAAGAAACTTCGGATATAAAGGCTATTTGGGACTGCGATGTGATTTATGTGACCCGAATTCAGGAAGAACGCTTTTCTGACCACAAAGAATTCAGTAAACTGAAGCAAACCTATAAAATAAACAAAGAGCTCCTGCTGGCATCAAGAAAAGAAACAACTGTCCTGCATCCGCTTCCGAGGGTGGATGAATTATCTACTGATGTGGATGAGATGCCGGGAGCAGCTTATTTTCGGCAGGCTGAATACGGAGTTTATATGAGGATGGTCTTACTCTGTCTCTGTCTCGGAGTCGAAATTCCCGGAGAAGCATTTTGAATAAAATCTGGACACACAAAGAGGCATTAGAAAACTTTGAAGCAGGCATAACAGGAAGAAAATTAAAAGAAAGGGACGAACATGGCAAATATCAATGAAAATTTCCTAAAATTAAAAGCCGGGTATTTATTCCCGGAAATCAACCGAAGGGTGAAACGCTTTACAGATAAGCATCCGGATAAAAAAATTATCCGTCTCGGAATCGGAGACGTGACTCTTCCCCTTCCCAGAACTGTTGTAAAAGCTCTAGTTGAAGCATCGGAAGAAATGGGAACAACCGAAGGTTTTCATGGTTACGGCCCGGAGCAGGGCTATAGCTTTTTAATTCAAGAAATTATTAAAAATGATTTTAACAGCCTTGGCGTAAAACTGGAAGAGGACGAGGTTTTTGTTTCAGATGGTTCTAAATGTGATACAGGAAACATCCAGGAACTTTTTCCTGTAAATGCGAAAGTTGCTATTACAGACCCGGTTTATCCGGTTTATGTCGATACAAATGTAATGGCGGGTAGGGGAGGAGAACCTTTACCGGATGGACGCTATTCCAATTTAGTTTATATGCCCTGCACAAGGGAGAATAACTTTGAACCGGAATTTCCCAAGGAAAAAGTCGACCTGATTTATTTATGTTATCCCAATAACCCGACCGGAACTACCATAAGCCGTGACAGACTGGCTGAATGGGTGGAATATGCAAGACAGCATAAATCTATTATTTTATATGATGCAGCTTATGAAGCCTTTATCCAGGATGATACTCTACCTCATTCTATTTTTGAAATCGATGGAGCCAAGGAAGTTGCCATTGAATTCCGTTCTTTTTCCAAATCCGCAGGTTTTACAGGCACCCGTTGTGCCTACACAGTTATTCCCAAGCTTTTGATGGGCTACACCAGCAATGGCCAGAGAACGAGCATTAATTCCCTCTGGAATCGAAGACATACGACTAAATTTAACGGAGTACCGTATATAATACAGAAAGCAGCAGCTTCCTGCTATACCCTGACCGGAAAAGGGGAAATTCGCAGGAATATCGAATATTATATGGAAAATGCATCTATTATTCGCCAGGGTATGGAGGATATTGGTTTTGAGGTGTACGGAGGCTTGAATGCTCCTTATATCTGGTTAAAAACACCTAATAAAACTACATCCTGGGAATTTTTTGATAGAGTTTTAGAATCAGCAAATGTTGTGGGAACACCGGGTTCCGGCTTCGGACCTTCTGGAGAGGGTTATTTCCGTCTTTCTGCTTTCGGAAAAAGAGAGCAGGTTGAGGAAGCTGTTGAGAGATTCAAACAGGCCAAATTCTAAGTTTTTCCTAAGCCCTCGTTTTTTTCTGTTGAGCAAGCGAGCCTCCGATGGCTCGCGAAAAAGAAAAGGGAACAAATCCCATTTGAAAGGACAGGTCTATGGAATTAATTCCCTGTAATAACTGTAATCATCATGAGTTTTCTCCTCTTTTTCGTAAAAAAAGTTCACAGGGAGAAGAATTTACTGTAGTTAAGTGTAAATCTTGTGGCTTAGTGCAGGTAAACCCTCAGCCCTCAGAAGAAGAGGTTGCAAAATACTATTCTAATGAATATTTTACAAAAAGAACCGACAGGGGTTATGACAACTATTATTCGGAGAAGATAAAGAACGAGATTAGCCGTGTTTTTAACTTAAATCTAAAAGACCTGAAGTTCTTTGAATGGGAAGAAAGCCTTGCTATTAAAACCAGTCTGGATATTGGTTGTGCTGCTGGATATTTTGTTGATTTCATGAAAGACAGGGGCTGGAAAGCAAAAGGTATAGACATAGCTGAAGCACCTGTGGCATTTGCCAGAGAAAAACTTGGACTGGAAGTTTATCGAGCGGATTTTTTGGATTGGGATTTACAGACTGAAGAAAAATTTGACCTGATTACTCTCTGGGCTTCTATTGAGCATTTACATAAGCCAAAGGAAACCTTACAAAAGATTTATCGGCATTTAAAACCGGGAGGGAGGATGATACTTTCTACCTGTAGATATGGTTTTTTGGCTTTTTTTCAGGGAGTTAATTGGAGGTTTATGAATGTTCCGGAACATTTGTACTATTATTCTCTCGAAGGCCTTATTTCTCAATGTCGAACTATTGGTTTTAAAAAAAATGCCTGGATAAGCTATGGAAGCGGTCTTACTACGAATAAGGAAGCAGGTCTTCTGTATCAGTTTTTTAAAACAGTTGCCGATAATCTGGTTAAAGTAACAGGTCAGGGAGATATGATAGCAGTATCTTTCCTGAAAGATGAATAGGTTTTGTTGTTTTTTCGATGTATTCTAATTTTTATTTTATCCTTTTCCCTTTTTGCAGAAGAAGAGCTTCTTCGGGGAGAATGGATGAAAGCTATCCAAAAAAAAGAAAAGAGGCTTTATTCTCTTACATTGAACCATGCAGATTCTCTAAAGGCTTATACCCGTCTTAACGATCCTTACGGTAGGGAAATTCTCGTAAGCCGACAGGGAAAAATTCAGTATCTTTTTAGCTCTTCTTCTTACAAACGACTTTTTCCGGAAGATACACATTATCCTTTTTTTTGGGAGGAAGCGGAAGGATTATATGGGAAAAAAGAATTTGGAAAATCTCTACTGCTCCTTAAGGGTTTAAAACTCTGTAACCTTTTGAAACAGACTCCTGTGTCAAACCGGGATGTGCAAAAAAAAATAAATGAGATTGAAGGACTTGGCATAGGCGAATTAGGTTATGAGTCAGAACCTTATGGTTGTATTCAGAATAAAAAAAATAAGAGAAGGCTGCATCTTGAGAGTAAAATCTGGAGATATAGTTTTGAGCTTCCTGCTACATTGGAGTATCTTTTTCCCGAGAAAAAAAACGTATTTACTCATAAAGAATATTTTTATTCTTATTCCCGTTTTCGTCTACTACCGGAAAGGAAAGAGAATTTGAAGCCGGATTTTTATTCTGAATATAAGCGTTTAACAGAAGGAGAAGATTTGAAAGCAGGCCTGTATGTAAGTATAGGAAATTTTCGTTCTCTTTCTTCTTACCGTCTAAATATGAAATCCCTAAAGAGATTCTGGGATAGAAAAAGAGGTATAAGTCAGTCATTGAAAAATCGCTTGTTTAGGGAGACTGTAGTCGCTCAAAATGAGTTTCTTTATTCCTATTCAGTAAGAGGAAATGATGGGAAGGTAGAATCTTTTTATACCCATGAGTTTTATTTTTTGACAGGACAAAACGGGCTTGTTGTGTTTCTGAATTATCCGGAAAATCTCAGGGAAAAGGCGAAAGAGATAGAAGAATCTATAAAGAATTCAATAAAAATGAAATAATCTTTATTTTTCATACTTGTATTGATTGACAATTATTAAAAGGTTATACATTCTCTTTTTAGAGGTGATAATGAGTGCAATTTTTCCAATTTCCTTTTCTAAACTTCCAAAAAGGCTTATATTAATAGGCTTTTTGTTTGTAATGATTCCGCTTATCAGCTACCTGGCTACTGCCAGAGAAATTGAGAAGCCTATCTATGATTATAAGTCTATTTTTACAAGTTTGGCTCCACCCACAAGCATTATACACAAACGTTTTCCTATTAGTCAGAAGTTTTATGTAGTTGAAGTTGGAATTCGTTATTATAAAATCATGTTGAACCTGATGGCCTTTGTGATTGGAGTTGGTCTTTTGGGGGTAAAGCGCTGGGCATATTTTTTGTTTTTGACTTTTAATTTTATCCTCATCATTGACAGTATTTACAGGGTTTTTAATACGGGTTTAAGTCCGAGGATTGTTTATAATCTTCTCCTTACTTTATTTTATTTCATCATTTTACAATATTTTTTAAGTAAAGATATATCTACTCCCTATCTTACACTTGTGCCGAGAAGTTTTCGCCGTAAGTGGAGGATTGAAATTCCGGTTAAAGGGACTCTCATTACGATTCCCGGTGAGAAGTATCCTTTTACGACTATCGACATTAGTCCGGGTGGCTGTCTTGCTAAGATTGATGGAAATATAGAGCTCGGACAGGAATGTAAATTAGTATTAGAACTGGATGAAAACTGGGTGGTCGAAGCTGTGCCGGTTAGAAGAGAAGGCGATTTACTGGGTCTTCAGTTCAGTTATTCAAATAGCCAATATGGAAGCCAGAAGAAACTCAGTGAATATTTACAGGGAAAACTTCTTCCTAGATATTATAAAAAGATTTTTGCAGATGTATATCAGAATAATAAGAAGATAGATGGGTATATTCTGAACATTTCGGAAGGAGGATTTTTCTTTGTTTCTGATTCCGCTTCCGTACAAAAGGGAGAAAAAGTTCAATTTAATTTCTCTATGATGGGAATTTCTTTTTCCGGAGATGCTTTTGTCAGTTGGATTAATACGGAAAAAAAATACGATAAACCCGTTGGTTTTGGAGTTTCCTTTGAAAATTTAAAACGAGAGTCTATTTATAACTTTCTGCTTCTGGTCCACAGACTCTTTTATAAGCAGGACGAAAGAGAAAGATAATCTTTAATGGCTTACCCCTTCGATAGCAGATGTTTCATATCGAAGGGCGGCATACTAAGAAATAAAACGAGATGGAACATATTGTATTAGAAAAAGATGGAAAGCTTGGCTGGATAATTTTTAACCGTCCGGAAAAACGAAACGCACTAAATTTGCTTATGTGGCAATCTATTCCCAAATTAATCGAAGAATTGAATCGGGATGAAGAGATTCGGGTTATTTTATTTCGGGGAGCCGGTGAGGAAGCCTTTATTGCCGGAGCAGATATTTCGGAGTTTAAAGAACTTCGCAATAATCTCGAAACAGCTGAGTTTTATAATGAAGCAACGCAGGTGGCCTTTCGTTCTATACGTAATTCTTATAAACCGGTAATTTCTATGATTCATGGATTTTGTATTGGGGGGGGGTGTGCGATTGCATTAAATTCTGATCTCAGGATATCAGCAGATAATTCCAGTTTTGCCTTGCCTCCAGCCAAATTAGGTTTGGCCTATGGTTATGAAAATGTTCAGCAGGTTATCAATGTCGTAGGTGCTTCTTATGCAAGAGAAATGTTGTATACTGCCAAGCTTTATAATGCTCTTGAAGCAAAGAATATGGGGCTTGTTCATCAGGTTGTGCCTGTATTGGAATTGGTAGAATTTACAAAAAAGTATGCGATGAAGATAGCAGAAAATGCACCTTTGAGTGTTCATGCTGTGAAGGTAGCTATAAACGAGCATATAAAGGCACCGGAGGACAGGCATTTTGAAAAAATTATGGAAGCAATGAATGCCTGCTATGATAGTGAGGATTACAGGGAAGGTTATACAGCTTTTTTAGAAAAACGTAAACCGGTATTTAAGGGGAAGTGAATTTATTATTTCCACTGAAGATATGGTGATTTCATCAGGTTTGCATTATAATATTTTTTTTCAGATGTAACTTCCTTTTCAATCCAATCGGGGAGTTCAAAGCTTTCCGATTCAGTTTCCAACTCAATTTCTGCTATTATCAAGCCTTTATTCTCATCTTCGAATACATCTATTTCCCAGGTATGCTTTGCTACCTGTAAAGTATAACGCTTTTTTTTGATGTATTTACCTTTGCAGAGTTGCTGGATCATATCTTTCGCATCATTCATAGGAATTGCATACTCAAATTCTAAGCGACTTAAGCCGGGGGAGTTTGACTTGATAGTAAGGAAGGCTTTTTCTGCCATAATCCGTATTCTGATAACAGCAGCTCCTTCGGAAGAAATGTAGCCCTGCTGAATTTCTTTTCCCTCTGAAAGTTCGGGGAGTTTATCTATTTTCACTAAGAATTTGCGTTCGATCTCTAATCCCATAATGATGGATTATTTTGAATTTGATTATTCTGCAAGGAAATTTATATTGAGGTTTATTTTGAAGTAGAAAAATTTGTTTATGTCTCGTATTTAAAAATCTTATTTTTTTCTAATGTGCAAAAAAATTATGTTAAGCTCCTTCGGAAACGTACCGTATATAAAACTGACATAATATAATAGGACATAAGGGTTAGGTGATGGACGAACTCGCACAAAAGAGAAATACATTCAAAAAAGTTTTATCCAGATACGTAAATTACAGGGGTATAGATATAGTTCTTTATTTGAAAGATGGAAGCATCGTCGAATTAGATAAAAATCGGAAGATTGATGGAGATGCGGTAATTAAAAATGAAAAAGACGGAAATGTTTTCCGAATAGAGTTTTCAACAATACAAAAAGCTGAATTTTTTGCAGCCTGAGCAATCAATATCTGAAGGGCACTTGACAAAAATTACCATTTATAATATGCTGTTAAATTGAAATAAAAGTCCAAGGAGTTTAGATGGTAGGTAATTCTCCGAGAGAAGTCGGGATCGTTATTAAAGAAGGGGAATCCATTGAAGGAGCCCTCAGAAGATTCAAAAGAGATTGTGCAAATGCAGGAATCCTCAGTGAAATAAAAAAAAGAGAACACTTCGAAAAACCCAGCGTAATCCGTAAAAAAGCTGTTGAAGCTGCCAAAAGAAAGAGAGACAAAAAAAAACGTATCTTCGCGAAAAAAGATAAGTTATAATTTAATTTAGAGTAAGTTTAAACTGATGTCTTTACAGGCAAAGATTAACGAAGATTTAAAAGCGGCCATTAAGAGAAAGGATCAGAATACGCTTCCTGTACTCAGGATGTTGAAATCTGATATTCAATATGAGCTCGCGAAGACAGGGGCCTCCTCTCTGGATGATGAAAAAGTCCTTTCTATTATAAAAAAGGCTATGAAACAGAGAGAGGAGTCTGCCGGAGAATATGAAAGAGCTGGACGTGAAGACCTAAAACAAAGGGAAGAGCATGAAGCGGAAATTCTTTCTTCCTATCTTCCTCCTCCTTTATCCAGAGAAGAGATTCTGGAGCTTATCGCAAAACTTATAAAAGAAAACCCACCTACAAAAGCGGCTGATTCAGGGAAGTATGTTGGTAAAGCCATGCAAGAATTAAAGGGAAAGAACATAGATGGTGCCCTTGTTGCTCTTCTTGTAAAAGAAGAGATTCAGAAGTTATTCTAACTTAGATTGCAAACCTTTAAAGAATTTGTTGAACGAGTCAAGAGGGAAGTCCGTCTTGAATCTTATATTTCCAGACATATTCAACTCAAGAAACAGGGTAGGCGTTACCTTGGATTATGTCCTTTTCATAATGAAAAGACTCCTTCATTTACCGTTTCACCTGATCTGGGTTTTTTTCATTGTTTTGGCTGTGGAAAATCAGGAGATATTTTTACTTTTGTCCAGGAGTTCGAGAAGGTAGATTTTAATCGAGCCAGGGAAATTCTGGCTGACTATTCCGGTATTCCTCTACAGATTTCTGACCGGGACAAAGATAAACAGGATGAGAAAATTGAACTTTTTTCCCTGAATCGTAAGGCTTTAAGTTTCTTTAAGGCGTCCCTTTATTCTGGAATAGGGAAAGAAGCGAGGGATTATCTTGCTTCTCGTAAAATTTCAGAAAAGGAAGCGGAATATTTTGAGCTGGGCTATGCCCCTCCCGGTTACCAGAATCTTTTACAGGCAGTATGTAAAACTGATAGAGAAAAAAAGCAGGCCTTATCTCTTGGTCTATTAAAAGAGCGAGCCGGTAAGACAGGAGAATATTACGATTTTTTTCGTTCCAGATTGATTTTTCCTATTAAAGATAGGAATGGAAATATTGCAGCCTTTGGTGGAAGAGTAATCGGAGAATCAAATGAAGCAAAATATATAAATAGTCCGGCTTCGATTGTTTATGATAAGGGTAGTTCTTTTTATAATCTTTACCAGGCAGGACCTTCTATTCGAAAGAATCGTAAAGCCATTCTTGTTGAGGGTTATTTGGATGTAATCGGTCTATTTGCCAGAGAAATTGATTACGTAGTGGCTCCACTTGGAACAGGACTCAGTGAGGTTCAGATTCGTACTTTAAGAAGTTATGCAGATGAACTTCTTTTAATGTATGATGGAGATAGCGCTGGTAAGCGGGCTGCGTTTCGAGCGAGCCAGCTTTGTCTGAACGAAAAAATGCCTGTCAAAATTTTTCTTCTGGAAGATGGGAAAGATCCCTTTGATTTGTCCAGGGAAAAGAATAAACTTGAAATCGATAGGTTGATAGAAGATAAATCTCTCGAACTTTCAGCGTTTATTTTATCTGAAATTTTAAGCGGAGTTTCTTCGGGTTCGAGTCCGGAAAAAAAACGCAGGGCCCTCGAAGGTCTTTTCCAATTTATTCGAAACCTAAACTTGAAAACGGATCAGGACATGTATCTGAAATTGTCAGCGGAGAAACTCGGTATCGAAGCCTCTGCACTTTCTGAAGATTTTTTCAGCGGCAGCAAACAAAATAATAATTTTCAAGTCAAAACAAATAATCCCGATACTGAAAAAAAAGTTAAAAAAACTCAGAGCCCTCTTGCTATTTGTGAAAAGCGCTTGATTGCTATGCTTATTATGCATAATGAGCTTTTCGAATATGCAAACCGACTCTCTGAAGTGGATTTTGTCGACGACGACGCTTCGTTTCTCTGGGATTATATTTATACTCTATTTCTTAACGAAGAACAGATTTCACCGGAAGGACTTTTGTCTTCAGATGTTCAGGGAATCAGTATTGATTTTATTGCTGGTTACCTGATAGAAGAAACAGAGCAAAGGGAAAATGTAGTAGAAATTTTTTTGGAACTTTTAGACAGGCACGAACTTTTAAGTCTGGAAGAAAAGATAAAGCGCCTCTCTGTTTTTGAACCTAATATGGTGGAAACTGAGAAAGCAGAAACTATTAAAAGGCTAATGGAATTAAGCATTAAACGTGAAGAACTTAGAAACAAATTACGAGAACGCACACCAGGTCCAGAAAGAGGTTAACGAGAATATGGAAAATTTGCAGAGCCTTCCGGAGGTTCAGAGAATTATTTCTATAGGCAAGACCAACAGTGAAGTGTCATATGATGAAATCAATGATATTCTTCCTGATAAGATTCTGAATTCTGAAAAGATAGACGATGTATTTACTTTATTGCATGAGATGGGAATCGAGGTTGTCGAGGAATATTCCAAAAAAGCCCTCGAAAATCAACAGGCTGCTGCGGCTCCTCCAACTCCTGCAGCACCAGCCGGGAAGGAAGAAAAGCCCAGTCGTAAGAAAAAAGAAACTAATGTAGTGAGTGCTTCTTCTGAGGATCCGATTCGCCTTTATCTGAAAGAGATTGGAAAGGTAAGCTTAATTTCCGGTGAAACAGAAGTCTTTTTGGCCAAAAGGATAGAAAAGGGAGAAAAAATTATTGAAGAAACCATCCTTTCTTCCAGTATTCTGCGTGCTAATTTCCTAAAGTTAATTCCTAAAATTAAAAGCCGTAAAATTAAGGTTTATGAATTGGTTCATGTTGACAAGATGTATGCTCTGAACCAGATAGAAGCTGACAAACTGGAAAAACTGTTTTTTGATAATATGGATTTGATCCAGGGAGAAGAAAAAGTTCTGAATGAGGCTATAAATAAAATACGCAAGTATTCTGAAAATAGCAAGAAATTCCGGGAGCTAAAAGATAAAATTGAACAGGCTACTGCAAGGATCGATGTATGCGTACGGCAAATCGGTGTATCACAAAGAGAGATTCAGAAGCTTTCCCAAAAAATAAAATCCATGGTTTTTCGTATCAAAGAAATCGATCGTCATTTCTTAAAGATTAAAGCCAGATACGGTCATGATGTAAAAGAAATTAAAACTTTTAACCGTTTTATTGAGAAAAATGAAAATATAGAAGACATTGAAAAAATGATGGGTGTCCCGATTGATGAAGTTCGGGAAGTGATTAAGGATATCCGTAATAATGAAAGAAAACTCCGCCGGATGGAACAGGAAGCCGGTTCTCCTACAGATATAATCAAAGAATGGGGAGAAAAAATTATAAAGGGAGAAAGAGAAATCTCCCAGGCAAAAAAGGAATTGGTTAAAGCTAACCTAAGGCTTGTTGTATCTATTGCCAAACGCTATGCTAATCGTGGAATGCATTTCTTTGACCTGATCCAGGAAGGAAATATTGGTTTAATCAAGGCTGTCGATAAGTTTGAATACAAGAAAGGTTATAAGTTTTCTACTTATGCTACCTGGTGGATCCGTCAGGCTATTACACGAGCTATTTCGGATCAGGCAAGAACCATCCGGGTGCCGGTTCATATGATCGAGCAGGTGAATAAGGTCATTCGAGAAGCAAGACTCTTTGTACAGGAGTTTGGACGTGATCCTACTAATGAGGAAATTGCCGAACGTCTGGGTTGGCCGGTTCAAAAAGTAAAAGCTGTAAAAAATGTGGGAAGGGAGCCTATTTCTCTGGAAATTCCGGTCGGTTCGGAAGAGGACTCGGAACTCGGAGATTTTATTGAGGACAAAGAAGTTGAATCTCCCATAAATGCAGCTGCCGGTAGTATTTTGGCCGAGCAAATTCGGCAGGTACTTCAAACCTTGCCTGCAAGGGAACAGAAAGTAATTCGTATGCGTTTTGGTCTGGATGATGGTTATGCGCAAACTCTGGAAGAGGTTGGCTATCAATTCAAGGTAACAAGGGAAAGAATTCGACAGATTGAAGCCAAGGCCCTTCGAAGACTCAGGCATCCAACCCGATCTAAAAAACTGAAAGATTATATTCTGGATTAAACAGATATTTAAACTGTAGCTGCCGCCCTTCGATATGGTATTACTACCTATCCAGGGTCTGGCAACTACGATACGAAGCGATTTTTTAGATAGCCTCTTTCATTTCATAACAGTGTTTTCCTCTTGACTTTCTTTATAAACTTATCAAATATCTGGTATTATGCTGGCACCTTTAAGCAATGAAGTTATTTTTAAAATTGCCTTTACTGACAGAGAAGTCCTGACTTGCTTTGTTAGAGATATTCTTGGCCTTGATGTTATTCTTGGGAATATTGAAACAGAAAAAAGGTTCTCACCTAAGATTGGTAATATCGATTTTGCCTATGATATTTTTGCTGAAACCGAAGACGAGCGATTTATCATCGAAATCCAGAACGTGGAATATGATTACCACTTTGATCGCTTTTTGCATTACCATAATATGGCAATTTCAGAACAACAGAAAAGTTCAAAAGATTACAAAACCAATCAGGTAGTTTATACCATAGTTATTATATCCAGTCCCTATGATGGTCTGGATATAAATGGAAATCCTATTAAAGATGAGGTTCTTATCTCCAGTGCAGATCCGAGAAACCTTATGGATAAACTTGTGCCTATATTTGGTCATAAATTTATTTTGTTAAATCCACACAATAGAACAGATAGTATGCCTGCAAATTATCGCGATTGGTTAGATCTTATCTATGAGTCTATTTATAACCAGGAAAACTATAGGGTAAATTTAAAAAACGAAGGCATAAGGAAAGCGGTTCAACTGATAGACTATGACAGATTATCTCCTTTACAGATTCGTGAAATGAAGGAAGAAGAAGGCAGGAAAGTCGTTCTATCCATGTATGATACACGTGTGAAGAGAGCCGAAGCCGAAAAACAGAAGGCAGAGGAAGAAAAACAGAAGGCGGAGCAGGAAAAAGAAGAAGCAATTAAAAAAGCAGAGGAGGATAAAAGTTTGCTTTATAAGACTATGGTCAATCGGCTTTTTGCCAGAGGACAAAGTTTTACAGAAATTGCAGAAACTACAGGTTTAACGCTAGCTGAAGTTGAGTCTTTATTAAACTCTTCTTCTGTTTGATATGTTAGCATAAGGTAATCTAAAATGAGTATTGCTATAATAGGAAGTGGAATTAGTGGTTCTGTCCTGCAGAAAGAACTACCCGGTTCAGTTGTTTTTGAAAAGTCAAAGACTACTTCCGGGCGTTTGTATACGGTTCAATTAGCTACCAATGAGAAGTTTGATGTAGGAGCGACCTTTTTTCGAGATCCGATTTCGTATTTAGATGGAGGGAGACAGGTTGCAAATTTTTCTCTCAGGAATTACTTATCTTTTCACTGTATGGACTCGGGCTTTCTTTCTGCTGGAGAGGATATCGATCTTTTTTTTCCAAAGACGGGAATGAAGTGCGTGTCAACGGCCTTACTGGATACTAAGAATATTTTCTTGCAGCATGAGTTAGAAAAAATTAGCCGTAATCCGGAAATGGAATCCTGGACTTTAAGCTTTACGAATGGAAAAGAAGCTTCTTTTGATACGGTTATTCTGGCGCAACATTTACCGGGCATTATTTCAAGTTTGAAAAACTCCGGTATTATGACGGAATGGGATAACTTTACTCGGGATTATTCTGAATATACCTCGATTTTGATTATTACCGGACTCTGGAGGAATCTTTCAAATGATTTATTATCTAAGATTCACTCTCTTTCCACTATTCAGGGAGAACGAGGGACAGAGATGGAACTTATTACTCTTGAAAGCAAAAAGTATCCTCCAGAAACCAACACCCTGATTTTATCGATTCAATTTTCCGCTTCTTTTAGTTCCCGTAATCTTGAACGCTGGGTGGATGAGAATTACAAACCCCTTCCTGCCAGTTTTGCAGCCGCAGAATATTTTCTTCCAAGAGCGCTTGCTCTATTAGGCTTACAGGAGTTGGAAGATAAAGTACCGGATGAATTTTATCCACGTAAATGGAGATATGCTTTCCCGGATTCTTCTCTTTTTGAAAGAGAATTAGAGCTTGATTTTTCTTCTGAAAAGTATAGGGCTTATCTTGATATGTGTTATAAAACAAATATTTGGCCTATTGGGGACTGGTTGTGGGGAGGGGATGTGAGTCGCTGCGTGTTAGGCGGTATTGAACTCGCAAAAGAAATAAAAAAAAAGGGACTACCATAAAGTCGAATCTACCGCAGAATCAGTAAATAAACTTCATGAAGGCAATCCCATTAATCACAATTTATCCTAATATAAAATTCGGATAAACTGAAAATTTGCTATATAGATTTTTTTGGGATTGCATTTAATTTTTTAGGGTGATGAGCCTTTTCTTCCTATCCTAACGAAGATTTTTTTTCAAAAGGAAAAAAATATAGACTACCATTCCCACCATAAATACTACACCTGCAAGGCTTCCTACTACGTGCATGTCGTTCATTTGCAACACCTCTCTTTGGTTTTTTTTATAGACTTAAGGAAGAGTATTAGAAGTCAAGTTCAATTCACATCATAACAATTTGCTTTTTCCAATTTTCTGTCGCTCATATAGGATTTTAAGTAATAACGATCTAAAATGAATTCTAATACATCAGAAAGGTTTTCTTCTTTTTTCTTAAGGCAGCTAAAGAAATTTTGGTTTATGAGTAAAATCGAACCCGAATTGGATAATTCAGAAAAAACTTTATAGCTATACGGGTCTGTAGTTTTCTCGAAGGATAAAGTTTTTATTTTTTTACCTGCTTCTAAAAGAGATATAGTAGAAATTGGAAAATCTTTGAATTGAATTATAAAGGAAGCGTCGGGAGTTTTTTGAACTTTTATAGGATATATGTATTTATTAATATTTTCTATATCTAATGTAATGTTTTCCCTGTAAATTTCCTTTTGAAGCGAATGTCGAAACGAAAAGTTCATACCGGAAAAATACTCCGAGTCATAAAACCACACTGTTTTTGTAAAGGCAGCAAGTCCTGAGGAAATGCTTTCTCTATCCGATAAAGGATAGCAACTTTTTTTATCTTTTATCGGGATATAAATTATCGAAGAAAAAAGTCCTTTTTGAATATCCAAAATGAGTGCTTCTTCTTTTGGAAAGAAATCTATTTTTTTTTGTATACAGAGACTATTTGTAGCCGATAGACTTAGGTTTTGTATTGACTCTGGGTTTAAAAAATCTTTAACTTCCGGATAAACACGATAGGCATGTTCTTCCACTCTTTTATATTCTTCTAAAAAATCTTCGATATCTGATGGTTTATAGGAAATTATAAACATTTCGCGGTTATCGTCCCTTGCACTCCTGGAATAATTATAAGAGCCACTGAGCAGAACTTTATTATCAATCAACATACTTTTATGGTGTAAAAGACCTCCATGATAGATTCCATCTTCTTTATATTTATCCTCGTTTCCATCTCTGTATACTTCTATAAAAGGGGATAAGGAACTTAAATATTCACCTTCCGGATCTACGGGAGAATCATAAATAGCTTTTATGAGTACACCTCTTTGAGCGGCTTCTTTCAGAGCATAACTTACAATAGGATCAAAGTGATCAAAAATGAGATAGTGTATTTCTTTTGTTGCTGATTGAATTTGTTGTATAAGTGTATCCTGAATTAGCTTTCCTTTAGATGGAGAATTGATCAGGATATGCTCACCTAAAACTAAAAAACTTTCCGGATATTTTTCTTCTAAAAATTGAAAAACTTGATCCCCCTCTTCAGGGCTTAGATATTTTAGAAAATACGCATTATAATTAGAGCGCAAACCGTATTTTGAAAAATTTCCTGTTCCG
This sequence comes from Leptospiraceae bacterium, assembly GCA_024233835.1. Classification (NCBI taxonomy): domain Bacteria; kingdom Pseudomonadati; phylum Spirochaetota; class Leptospiria; order Leptospirales; family Leptospiraceae; species Leptospiraceae bacterium. Next base: position 860,484 of record JACKPC010000002.1, on the reverse strand, counting down.
AATAAAAAAGAACTTCTATCAACTAAGATAGCTTTTATATGGTGTAAGCCGGAAGCTTTCCATAACTCAATTTGAAATCCGCTTTTTATAAGAAGAGAATAGTCTTTTTCTGTATCTCCTACGATTTTGATTTTTACCCCTCTTTGTCTTGCCTCTTGCAGGCTTTCTATGAGTTTAGGATTATCGAAAGAGTAGGCATAGATCTCTATAGAAGTCTTGGCTTGATTGAGTAAATTCAGAATTATTTCTGTAACCAGATTTTTTTTATCTTCCGGACTATATTTTCCCGGATAAGAAAAATAGATACCTTCAGAAGGAAGATTTGCATCACCAACCATTTGCTCCAGATAAGCTCTCGAAACATTTTTATCCTTAGAGCAACTTATAAAATAAAAAAGGATGATAAAACATAATTTATATAGTGATTGATACATTAGAACCTCATTCCGGCCTTTATACCAAGGCCTTTTGCTTTTATGGGTGCTTCTCCACCTGTTTGCTTTAGGTCGGAGTAGGAAATTGTGAAGTAAAAGTTTTCTTCTTTTTTTTCTCTAAAGCCTATACTGAGTGTAAATTCTCCGAGAAAGTATCGTTCATAGTGGGCCTTGTTCCATACAAGTCCTCCTCCGTACGAAGCTATTTCTTTTTGAGGGACAATATGTTCATAAGATACTCCTAATTCATATTCTTCTATTTGAACTTGAAAACCCAGTTGGGTAAAAAAAGAGTTTCTTCTTGCAGATTTAGTCGAAAAACTTTTTTCCCACGCATTTTCTGTGATCCAGGCCGAGGGGTAGAAATCGAGGAGATTCACTAAGAGTTGAGAAGATAATGGATTCGTTCCCAATCCTGTATATCCTAATTCTAAGATTTCTTTTTCCGCATTTGTTTTATCTGCATCCGGTAGATAGAAGGAGGATGATATGCGAAATAAGGGATTTCTCCACTCTATTTTCCCTGATAACATTTCCCCGCTTACCGGAAGACTACTATCTTTGCGTACGGGATGAAAAAGAGTTTTATCTATTCCTCTGGACACACAGAATAAAAGAGCTGAATCTATTGTACCGAAATTAGTAAACCGCTTATATTGAAGTAATATACCTGAGTGTATCAGAAAATCTCTATCTCCCCTGCCTTTTTTCAGCGGGTCCTCATTGCTGTATTTACCTGCGCTTCCGGTGTTTGTATAATTCAGATAAAAAAGACTTCTCAAGCTATCCTTATCATATTCCAGTTTTAAACCATGTCTCCACATCGCTCCTTTTTGGGACTCAGATTTCTTATTCAGGAATAGATTCTTTTCTAATAATGGAAATGCTCTGTAATAATCCAATAAAGAAAGAAAGAGTCTGGTTCTTGAAGAAAAATTAATTTGAATTCCAAGACCTTCCAGGCCATCGTAATAAGAATTAAAGATCGTATCATAAATAGAATCCTGCTTTCTTCCCAAAAACACGGAGAATGTGGAAAAATTTCTTGAATAGTAAAGATTTTTGCCTGCCCAAAAAAATTGGTTTGCATCCGATTGTTTTCCTCTTTTTACCAGTTGGAAACTTAAATCAAAACTTCGTTCTTTGTCCTCTTCTGAATAGTAAAAATTTGGTACCAGAAGAATATCTGACTCAGATACATATTCTGTTTCTTTTTCTGTTTTCCCGGAAAAACTGCCTTCCTGCCTGAGAAGGATTGTTTCCAGGGAGTATTCTGGCTTAGAAAGAATGGGAAATGTAAATATTAGGAATATAAGAATAATCATAAGTCTTCCTCTATCATATAGTCATTTAGATTCTCACCCTGTTTTCCTTCTATAAGAATGGCACGTTTTCCTGTGGATAGGTTCAGCTTAAAGGGATAAGCGGAATGACGATTTCCATAGGAATGTAGGTGATAGAGTATGCCATCTTTTTCTTCATAGAGATCTATATTTTCTGAAGCGGAAAGCCCATTACCAATAGTTTTAGAGCTTTCTACAGTCCAGACTGCGAGCGGAAGATTTCCTTTTAGCGGAAGCTTTACATCTCTTGCATCGGGATCTAATACATAAGCACAGTCTCCTTTACCTAAACTTTCCTTCTGTAAGTTAAATCCTTCTTGGGTAGACAAAGGATTTATATCAGGATATACAGAAAAAAAATCTCTTAGTCTATCGGGTGAAGATGTGTCTTCGATTATAAGCTGATTTGCAAAAACCGTTCTTTCCTGTAAGTTGCATATCCTTACCCATTCATTCTGACTGTTGAGAGGAATGGGTGATATCGCATCAATAAAAATATTGGGAGAATATGCGTAGCTTATCGAATCTATACCATCTATTTCCCGGTAATACAGACTGTTGGAATAAGAAAATATAGGAAATAGAATAGGGGAGAATTCAGAATGTTGCAAGGGAATCAAATATTTATTGTCCGTAGCAGGAGCTATCGAATATTCTTTGACAGACAGGTTAAGCTTTTGTCCGTGTAAAGAATAAGGTGATACCAGTCCCTGCATATGGTTTATCGTATATAAAAAAGAACTAAAATAATTATCATTTCCCGGACTGGCTAAAAAGTGCTCTCCGCAGTTTCCAATATTTTCCGGGTTCTGAGAACTTAAATGAAAATTATCCATTGGGGTTCGACTAAAAGAGGCTCGAATTTTATTGGAAGTATCATTTAAGCCTTCATTTTTAGATGGATTGTAATCAAGTGAATCCAGTAAGACTCCGGTGTTCATATCAATAATACTAATACTTGTTTTTTGATTTGGTAAGGTGAAATCGGAATCTCTAATGGAGTTCGGTATTGAAAAGCAAGTATTTTCACTTCTCTGGATTGTGTGAAAAACTTCCTCATTCAGGACTAAAAAATAAGTTTTTCGATTATCTGAATAATCTATATTTATTTGAATAGAACCCGGGCCCTTGCCTTTTAATTCGAGGAATTCTTCTTCCGGTAAGGACTCTCCTTCCAAAGAATAGCTACCCATCCAGGCTACTTCGTTAATCTGAATAGAGTGGATAGAAGAGGAAACGGGATTTTTTTCACCGGGACTCATGGAATGAACAGCTAAGGTACCGGGGCTGAGTAGAGGAGAAATATAAGCATTATGAAAAGCATATTTAGTATTATCAAATATTATAGAATGAAAGTGTCCTTTTTGATCTTTATTTAATAGAAATTCGTTTTCGGAAAAACCGGGAAATAGTAGTCTCTCTTCTTCTTTAGATTGTAGAGAAATTCTGGAAGAGGTTTTTAAAAAGATAAGATTTCTTTCTATTAATTGTGGAACGGAATAAAGATATTTTTTTCTACCGAAAGTATAGAACCCCTTGCTGATTGTTTGAGTTCTACAGCTAAAGGGAACTTTATGAGTATCAATTTGTAGGTAAATTTGTGTTGCTGAACAGTCTTTTTCTCCTCTGTATTCTAATTCTAAAAATTTATCGTGATAGGAAAGTCCTTTTCCTGTGTAGAAACCACTGTAATTTATCTCACTTAATTGAAAATCTTCCGGCTTACATACATTATCATAACTTTCCATCAGGTTTATACCAGGATTCATACAGTCGCTAAGGTCGGGGTATAATGGATTGTGCTTAGAATTGTCCTTTGAGTTTACATGGTAGGAGAAATATTCATCTTCCCAACTATCCTGAAATTCAGGAGGAATTGGATATTCTTGTATCGCATAGTCGTTAGCTAATGTAATAGTAACACCGGTTTTTAACTCCTTCCAGTTTTCAGATTGAGTATGAATCGAGTTAAGTTTTGAATCTTCATCGCTAAAAAGCTTTACTGCGGAGGGAAGCATAAAGCCTGAAGTTTGGGAGAATACAGTGCTATCATTTAGTTTTATAGAAAGCGGATTTAAGCAAATGCTTTTGTCAGGAAAGGGATTTTGAATTTCTATAAATTTTGAGAAAGCCGATGAGGATGAAATAGAAACTTCTGTTAATACTGGTAAATCCGGAATACATTCTTCTTGCAATTTTTGATTTTTTGATTTTATGCTTTCCAAAAATATACTTATATTCTGATATAATTCCGAATCTTTCAAGAATCGAAAAGCAAGGTAGTGTCGCTTATAGGAGCTAAATTCGGCTTCTCTTGCAAATAAAATGAGATAAGCTTTTTCTTTCAGGAGAAATAGACTGAAGTAGTCAGAAGCAAAACTTGTTTCTATATGGGAAGAATTTTCCTGGTTGAAATAAATTCCTCCTGTAATATTTTCTTTTTTAAACTTCTCTTTTAAAAATATATCTCCCAGTAAGGCCTTTTGTCCTTCTTCTTCCCGGAATAAGTTCAGAAGCTCTGAAGAACTGAAATAAGAGTAAAAAATTTTACCGTATCGACTATTTAGTTCTCCAGTTGATCTCTGTTTTCCTTCTTTTTGCCTGTAAAACTGGGAAAGCAAATAAGAAAGATTCTCTCCTTCCGAGAGGGGAAAACATAAGCGAAAACGTGGTCCCCATTCCTTTTCCCAGAGAAACGAAGGCCAGGAAAATAAGCAGACGACTTTTTCATTTTTATACAGAGTCGGACCCGCTAAATTTTCCGCTTCCTGTGAGTATTCCTCCTCCGGACGGAAGGGAGGAGTCGCGTAATAGAAGGACAAACCTTCTGCTGTGTTTTCTTCGAGGGAATCGAAAGAGAAAACAGACTTTTTCCTGGAGCCGGGAGCACAGACAGCAGTCAGGAACAAAAGAAAAATTAAGTACCTCATATAATAAAGGGTTTGAAATTTGCACTTTGGAACAAAAGTTTTCAAAAAAAATGATTTTTTCTATACAAAAAATCCTCTTATCTCCATATTACTTTGAGAAGATGGAAACGGAAAAGGATACCAGCATCGCATATCTTGAGTCTCTATTAGGAGACAATCTGCCGGAGACTCTTACCGGTCTTTCGGAAGATACTCTTGGAGAAATTCGGAAGCTCGTTGACCAGATTATTTACTTGCAGACGGCAGGGGTTGATAAGGCTTTTGAAATGACAGGTGTCACGATAAAATTTATACCCGGCTTTTTACTCTATTCCCTGATAAAGTCCTACATAGAACCATCTGTTGCTGCAAGAATCACCAGGGTATTGGAAATCAAAGAAGTGCTGCGCATTGCTTCAGGTCTTTCTCTGGATTATTTAGGAGAGACCCTCATTTACATGCAGGATGAATTAGCCGCAAAGACCTTGCTGGCTATGGAAGACAGAAAGGCTGCTGATATTCTGTATTATGTTTTTGAAAAGAAGCCCTTAAAAATCCTCGATATCTGTGTTTTTTTACCGGATAATAAACTTTCCCGGTTATTAGGAAAAATAAATTTAAATATATATAATGCTTTAAGTATCCATTCTTCCAGTCGTGAGCATTCATTGAAGCGGCTTCTCAACATTTTGTGATTTATGAACGCTGATACCCTCGGAATTCTCTTAATGCCTTTTACCTATGGCTTCATCGGTTGGGTAACCAATGTCTTAGCGCTTCGCATGACCTTTTATCCTCTCAAATTTGTGGGTATTCCACCTTATCTGGGCTGGCAGGGAATTGTTCCCAGGAAGGCTCCGAATCTTGCACTAAAATCGATAAAGATAATGACCGAAAAGCTGATTCGTCTTGAGGAGTTTTTTGCAAAGGTAGATCCGGAGCTTATGGAAAAGGACTTTCAGCCCATAGTAGATGCGATGATTCCACAAATATGTGATGAATTATTACATGAAGTTTTTCCTTCTCAGATGGATACTTTAAAAGAACAGGAAGATCTGATTATTGCGGAAGTGAAGCTTCGTTCCTCTCATGCGGTAAAAGAAATTAGCCAGAAAATAAAGGAAAACCCTTCCGGTGTATTCAATTTTCGTTCTCTGGTTCTTCGTAAGCTAACCGGCCCCAATGTCGAGCAGATTGTTGAGATCTTTGAAGAAGTGGGTTCTAAAGAGTTTTCTTTTATCGAAAAAAGTGGATTTGTATTCGGAGCTATACTGGGTGGTATGCAGGCACTTCTGTGGTTGGTTTATCCTCAGTGGTGGACTTTACCTCTTCAGGGTGTCTTTGTGGGCTTTATAACGAACTGGCTGGCTCTTACTATGATTTTTCGTCCTCTTAATGAAAAGAGATTTGGTTTTTTTGCTTACCAGGGTTTATTCTTAAAGAGACAGGAAGAAGTCTCGAAGAAATATTCCCAGCTTTTTGCTACAAAGATTCTAACCGGTTCCAATGTAATGGAAGAAGTTTTATATAAACGAGTTGCCAGGAAATTGATAGAAACAATCCTCAAAGTAAGTGGAGAAATTTTAAAAGAAACTCCGGCAGAGGGTAGGGAATTTAAAGAACTCCAGGAGGAAGTAGTAGAGTCTCTAAAAAAAGCTTCAAACCAACTGGAAAAATACATGGAGAGGGCTATGTCTATCGAGAAAAATATGTTTTCTCGGATGAAAGCCTTGCCCCCGGAAGAATTCGAGCCTATCCTTCGCTCTGCTTTCCAGGAAGATGAATACATTCTAATTCTTATTGGTTCGGTCCTGGGGGCCGTTACAGGTGGCTTACAGGCTGTCTATATGTTATATTTTTCTTGAATTTCGTAAAAAAACTCTGGAGGGTCGCGGCTCTCGGAAAAAATGAGGGCTTATAGAACAGGCAGATAAAGGCTAAAGAAATATTTCTTGAAAAAAACGGTGAAACAAAAAATCGTCAAAATTTAACTGTTTACAGGTAATTATATGATATCAAATGAAATGAAGCAGGTATTGGAAGCTTATAATGAGGGTCTTACTCAGTATAAAATGAGGAATTTTGACAAAGCTCTGCAAGCATTTCAAAAAGCTGCTTCCATTCGCCCGGATGATGGGCCTTCTAAAGTTTACATAGAACGATGTAAGGAATATATACAGGAACCTCCCCCGGAAGACTGGGATGGAGTTTACGTAATGAAAACGAAGTAATTATGAGTAAAAAAGCAAATATCGTAACAGAACACGGAACTATCTCCACAACTTTAGGGAAACACACCAGTTTTAACGGTGTTTTAACCTTTAAAAAACCTCTTCAGATTTCGGGAGAATTTTCGGGAGAAATTATTTCTGATGGTTATTTATTAATCAGTGAAGGTGCTGTAGTACGGGCCAATATCAAAGCCCATACTGTAATTGTGGGGGGGCATGTAACCGGAAATGTGATTGCTACCGAAAGACTGGAAATGTTATCTACCGGAAAAGTCATCGGAAATATCAAGACAGCAAAATTACAAATTGCTGATGGAGTTGTTTTTGATGGGAATTGTGAGATGATTTACGACACCTGAATAAAAATATTGACTTGAGGTATTTTATTTATTTACTGGTTATTTTCAGGTATTTGAAACTTGTTCTGTGAAGCGTTCTATAGGGGAGACCCTGTTTATTCTCTTTATGGGACTTTTAATCGGTGCAGTGTTGGGTATTCTTCTGGACAGGTTCCTCGGAAAATCGTTTTTTTCAGTAAACCTTCTACCTGAACCGGTTTATTTAGAGTTATATATTATAAAACTAGAGATACAATTGAATGCAGGAAGCATCATTGGCCTACTGTTAGTCAGTTATATCACATTCAAAAAGAGGTATTGAATGTCTGTAATTTCGATGAAAAGTTTACTGGAAGCCGGAGTTCACTTTGGACACCAAACTCGCAGGTGGAATCCAAAGATGTCCCCTTATGTATTCACCGCAAGAAACGGAATACATATTATAGACTTGCAGAAAACTGTACAGAAAACAAAAGAAGCGTATGATGCGCTAAAACACCTGACTTCTCAGGGTAAGAAGGTTCTCTTTGTCGGAACTAAGAAACAGGCAAGGGGAGCTATCGAGAGAGAGGCCCAGAGATGCAACATGTTCTACGTATCAAACCGCTGGTTGGGTGGAACCCTTACAAACTGGAATACGGTTAAAAAGAGTATTGCCAGACTTAAGAAATTAGAGTCTATGGAGCAAAACAATACTTTTGAAACTGAGGCCCGTACAAAGAAAGAGCAATTAGGTTTGCAAAGAGAACTTGATAAACTCAGAAAGAACCTCGGCGGAATTAAAGATATGAATAGTTTGCCGGACATTCTCTTTGTAATAGACCCTAAAAAAGAAGAAATAGCTGTCAAGGAAGCCAAAACTCTGGGATTAACCGTATTTGCAGTGATCGATACAAACTGTGACCCTGAGCTAATTGATTATGCTATACCCGGAAATGATGATGCCATTCGTGCTATCAGTCTTTTTCTGGAAACAATGGCTAATGCCATTATCGAAGGAACCGGTGGTCAGGTAGTTCAACCTAAATTCAGCGATGAATTTGATGTGGATGCTCTTACCAATAGTATGGACTACAGGGGAGAATACGACGAAGAAGGCCGTTTCATTATGGATGAAGACACCACATATAGTGATGAGTATACATCATCTGATGTGGGGGAAACTAATGAAAAAGGTGAGAAAATACTGATTAGTACCAGTACGGCAGATAATTTATCTGCAAAGAAAGCTGATTCTGAAGAAGAAGTAAAACCAGAAGAAGCTGCAAAACAAGAATAATTTAGCGAGGGAATGATTTGGTATCTACTGACCAGATAAAGGCTCTAAGGGAAAGAACGGGTGCAGGCTTACTGGACTGTAAAAAAGCTCTGTTAGATAACGATGGTGACATTGAAAAGGCGATAACCTTTTTAAGAGAAAAAGGCCTGGCAAAAGCAGCAAAGAAAGCTGACAGAGCTACGAAAGAAGGCAAAGTTATCGCCTACATCCATATGAATGGTAAGATCGGAGTTTTGCTCGAACTTAACTGTGAAACCGACTTCGTAGCAAAGAATGAGGAATTTGAGGCTCTTGGAAAGGACCTCTGTATGCAGATAGCTGCTGCTTCCCCTGAATACCTGGCAAAAGAAGACGTTCCAAAGGAAGTTCTGGATAAGGAATCTCAGATATTAAGAGCTCAATTAGTGGAAGAGGGAAAACCGGAAGCCGTTCTGGATAAAATTATTCCGGGAAAACTTGAAAAGCTTTATTCTGAAGTTTGTCTTCTCGAGCAACAATATATCAAAGATAATAAAAAAACTATTACTGATGTTCTGAAAGAAGCTATTGCAAAATTCGGAGAAAATATTACAATAGGAAAGTTTTGCCGCTACCAGATTGGTGCATAAACCTTGTCGAAAGAGAGAAAGACATATAATAGAATTCTGATTAAGCTATCGGGCGAAGCTCTTGCTCCGGCGGAAGGGGAGTTTGGGATAGATGGAGAAAAAGTTCTCGCCCTTGCAAAAGAAATTCAGAATATTCACGGAAAAGGAAAAGAAATCGCCATTGTAGTAGGTGGTGGAAATATTTTTCGTGGAACTACAGGAGTAACAAAGGGTATTGAAAGAGCTACAGCAGACTACATGGGTATGCTGGCTACTATTATTAATGCCCTTGCTTTACAGGACGCCTGTGAAAAATTAGGTCTTTATACAAGGGTTCAATCGGCCATTGAAGTTAATTCTACTGCCGAGCCGTATATTCGACGAAGAGCTGTAAGACACCTTGAGAAAAAGAGGGTTGTCATTTTTGCAGGTGGAATCGGCAGCCCTTATTTTACAACTGATACTTCAGCCAGCCTCAGGGCAATTGAAGTTGGCTGTGAAGTGATTTTGAAAGCCACCAAGGTTGATGGAGTTTATACGGATGATCCGAAAAAGGTTCCTGATGCCAGACGCTATTCTACACTTTCTTTTCAGGAATCCATTACCCGAAGACTTAAAGTTATGGATCAAACTGCTTTGAGTCTTTGTATGGAAAATAACCTCCCTGTCATTGTGTTTGATATCTTTAAGCAGGGTAACTTAAACAATCTTATAGAAGGAAAGGAAGTTGGTACTTTAATATCAAATTCTGTTGAGGTAGTAATCGATGAGTGACGAATTTATTTCTCCCTTTGAACAAAAAATGGAAAAGACCATTGAGGTACTGAAGAAGGATTTTATTCAAATTCGTACCGGAAAAGCCAATCCGGCTATGGTTGAAGATATAAGGGTGGATTATTATGGAGCTATGACTCCCCTGATGCAATTAGCTACAATTTCTGCACCTGAACCCCGGATGATTATGATCAGTCCTTTCGATAAATCTTCTATGAAAAATGTTGAAAAAGCTATCCTTGCTTCCAGCCTCGGTTTGACTCCAACCAATGATGGTGTAGCGATTCGTATTATCTTACCTGAATTAACAGGAGATAGACGTAAAGAATTGGCGAAGATTGTAAAACAAAAGTCGGAAGAAAAAAAAGTAGCAGTTCGTAATATTAGAAGGGAAATGATGGATGCTTTGAAGAAACAAACGGATATGTCTCAGGATGAGTCTAAAAATGTTTCTGATAGGATTCAGAAAATAACCGATTCTTATATCGCTCAAATTGCTTCTTTAACCGAAGAAAAAGAAAAAGAAATTACCACCGTATAAAGCTTTGAGTTTTAGTCCGGATAAACTACCTGGCCATGTGGCCATTATCATGGATGGAAATGGCCGCTGGGCTAAGCAGAGGGGGCTGGAACGAAAAGATGGGCATAGAGAAGGTTCTAACGCAATAGATCGTCTTCTGGATGTTTCCTTAGAGCTGGGCCTGAGAAATATTTCTTTATACGCTTTTTCTACTGAAAATTGGAGAAGGCCACCTTCTGAAATTACTTCAATTTTTAAATTATTAGATGAGTTTGTGGATAAGAAGCTTGATCGACTCATTGAGAAAAATGTCCGGGTGCATCACTCAGGCTCTCGAAAAAGAGTTCCTTCCATAAGCCTGAAACGAATTGACACCGCGATTGAGAAGACATCCCATAATACTGCCTTACACCTGAACTTTTGTTTGAATTATGGTTCTATGGATGAAATCTGTACCGCCTTTAATCGACTTTTAGATGAACGAAAAAAGAAAGGTAAAACCCTCGATTCTAAGGTAAAGCCTTCTGATTTGGAAAAGCATTTATATACTTATCCGCTCCCACCTGTAGATCTTTTAATTCGTACCGCCGGAGAAAGAAGACTTTCAAATTTTTTGTTGTGGCAATCTGCTTATGCTGAATTGTATTTTACAGAAACGCTCTGGCCGGATTTTAATAAGGAAAATCTATTGGATGCCCTGAACTGGTATTCGGGTAGAGTAAGAAAATATGGTGGGCTTGTATGAAAGAAACATTTAATAGAATCCTTTCGGCGGTAATATTATTACCTATTTTAGTCTTTTGTATCACCTATAAGGGTATGGATTATTTACCTCTGTACGCTTTAGGTCTCATTACACTTTTTTTGGGTGTTTCAGAGTTTTATGGCTTTTCGGATAGAGGGCTTGAGGGGAAACCTTTTCGTTTAACCGGGTATTTCTTCGCTTTTCTTATCTTTACTTTGTATTATTTACGTTTTTTAAATCAGCAACCCTTTGTGGAAGTTTCCGGTTTTTTAAAAACTATCGCCGGCTATTTTGGTGCCGGTTATGACTTAGTGGTTCCGGCTATTTTCTTATTTTTCGTGGTTGTTTTTTCTATGCAGGTGATTCTCAGACCTCTCGAGGGTGCCATTTTTACAGTGGCCTCAAGTGTTTTAGGTGTATTATACCTTGCGGTTCCTCTTGGCCATTTTATGCTAACTCTTAGTTTGAAGAATGGGATTTTTTATATCTGGTTTATTGCCGGTTTAACTATGATTACCGATACAGGTGCTTACTTCGGAGGACGCTGGCTCGGTAAGCATCCTGCCGGTTTGAAAGTATCTCCCAAGAAAACCTGGGAAGGTTATGTAATGGGAGTGATTTCAGCGGTTCTTTATGTTCTGGCTTTGAAATATATCTGGTTAGCGATTACCGGTGTAGAAGCTCCTGTAGGATATGTAGAATCAGCCATTCTGGCTCCAATTTTTGCTTTTATTTCCGTAATGGGAGATTTATCTGAGTCTGCTATGAAAAGAGATGCGAAAGTGAAAGACTCTTCTTCCGTTATTCCGGGTCATGGTGGTTCTCTGGATGTGATTGATGCCATGCTCTTTACGATACCCATTTTTTACTTCTATCTAAAACTGAAAGAAGTTCTCGGAAATCCCATTTAAGGAGGATGAGCTTGTGCTAAAATTTCTTTTTACTATTTTTCTTATATTCCCGATTCTTTATTTTCCTCTCAATGCCTATGTGTTTGATATGAAAACGCATATAGGAGAGAAGACCGATCTTTTACCTTTAAAAATAGGAACTGCCTTTTTCTTGAAAGCAGCCGGACATACCCTCTTTAGTGTAGATGAGGATTATGCAGTATGGCTGAAAAACTACAAGAAAGAGAAAAAAGACGGGGTCTATTCAGTTGAATTTACCGTTTCTGTGAATAAACCCTCTCTTTTACTGGAAAAACAATCTTTATATGAAAAGCGGCTTGCCTTTACCTATAAGGAAGGGGAGAACCATGCTGTAGAGATGGATACAGGTTTACTCGGAATATTAAAAGATAAGCTCAAACATTATTCGGTAAATGCTTACCAGGAAGCCAGTATAGGTGGAAGTATGGCCTCTAAAGAGGTTCTTTCTTTTTTAAAGGAAAAAGATCCGGAAGGTAAAGGCATTTCCAATTAGGATGAAAAAGATATGTTTACTCGGAGCTTCCGGTTCTGTCGGAAGTTCCAGTCTGAAAATTATTCGAAAATTTTCGGAATTCTTTGAACTTCATTCTTTCAGTGTGCATTCAGGTATTGATACTGCAAAAAGTATCATTGAAGAATTTTCTCCCAGATTTTTGGTTGTTTCCTCAGATTCTGTTGATAGAACTATTCTGGGTAGTAAATTAGGAAAAACTGAAATACTCTACGGAAGTTCCTTTTTAGAGACTATTGTATCGGAGCCCGATGTGGATGTGGTTCTGACTGCCATTGTGGGAAGTGCAGGCCTATTACCTACAGTAGCAGCGATTCGTGCCGGAAAGAAAATTGCAATAGCCAATAAGGAAACTCTGGTAACCTCCGGTCCTTACATAAAAAAGCTTCTAAAAACCTCGAAGAGTTCTTTGATTCCCGTTGATTCTGAACATAATGCCCTGTTTCAACTTTTAGAAGGTCGAAGTCCTGATTTTATTCATTCTATTACACTTACGGCTTCCGGTGGCCCATTCCGTGAATTAGCCCTCGACAAGTTTTCATCAATTACATTAGAAGATGCTTTACAACATCCTACCTGGAAGATGGGCCCGAAAATCACGATTGATTCGGCGGGAATGATTAACAAGGGTTTGGAAGTTATTGAAGCCCATTATTTATTCGATTTAGATTATGATAAAATTGAAGTAGTCGTTCATCCGGAAAGCATTGTGCATGGTTTAATCGAAACAAAAGATGGAGCTTCCATCTTATATGCTTCCTATCCGGATATGATATTCCCTGTAGCCCATGCACTTTTTTATCCATCCGAAACTCCGAAGCGTCTAATAGAAAGTAAAGCCTTTAGCTGGAAGAATTTACGCTTCTGGGCTCCTGAATCCGAAAGGTATCCGGGACTAAAGTTAGCCTACCAGGCAGGGAAAAATGGGGGAACAGCTCCGGCTATATTCAATGCTGCTAACGAAGAAGCCGTGCAGTGGTTTATTGAAAAACAAATTTCTTTTACTATGATTCCAAAACTTATTGAAAGGGCTCTGGAAACGATTCCGGTAAACTTCCCGGAAGATTTGGAGTCTTATATCGAAGCCGATAAAAAGGCAAGGCAAATTGTGAGAAAGTTCATAAAGGGAGTATTATAATGCTTCTAATTATTTTAGGTTCAGTTTTGATGTTAGGGGTCTGTATTTTTATACATGAACTCGGACACCTTCTTTGCGGAATGCTCGTAGGTGTAAAAGCAAGAATATTTTCAATTGGTTATGGAAAAGGGATCTGGAAAAAAAGGGTAGGGGGAACTATCTACCAAATAACCGGTATTCCTATTGGTGGATATGTCATGTTTAAAGGGGATAATTATTCGAGGCGTTTAAAAGGACAGAAGGGCGAACTTTTATCTACTCCTCCCCTGAAAAGAATGGTTCCGGTTATCGGAGGTCCTCTTTTTAATTTGATTATGGGCTTTCTTATCTTTTTTGTGCTGGCCTTAACCGGAGATAATTCGGCCGGAAATAAAATATTTATCGATCCTTCTGATCATGATTACTCGAGAGCTTATAAAGCAGGTCTTCGCAGCGGAGATGTTATATTATCGGTTAATGGAAATGAAACAAAAGACTTTGAGGAAATCTTTACTCACATAGGTCTTTCTGCTGGAGAGCCTTTACTCATAAAATACCGCAGGGGGATGGAAGTAAAGGAACTCAAGGTTAATCCGGATGTTTATTCGGCAGGAGGAAGGCCTACTATCGGTATCCAACCGGCTGGAAAAAGAAATGTGGTGGTTACTTTTAAGTATTCTGAACAATTTCAATACTGGCTAAAGAATACTTTTAAACCGAGGGAAGAACAATTAAAAGCAGATAAAAAGCTGTTGGAAATCCAAAACAAAACGGTTCCTACTCATAGGAGTAAAAAGAAACCCAAACAAAGAACAATGGCGATAGCTTATCTGAATGATGGGGATGTTATATTAGAAGTTGAAGGTGAACCTATTCAGACAGTAGGTGAATTACAAAAAGTTTTAGGCAAATACCAGAATCAGGAGGTCAAGATAAAAGTTGAAAGAAAGCTTTACCCTCTTCTTACACCCTGGTCTACTGAGCTTGTGGAAGTGAAAGTGCCGGTTCGAAAAGCTACTATATTAGAGTTTTCAGAAATAACCGATGCAAAATATTCCTCTCTTTCGGTTCCTTCTTTTTCTATTCCGAGTTATGATCCTTCTATTAAGAAGACTCTTCTAAACTTAAAGATAGAAGGTAAGTCTTTTAAAACCTTTGATGAGTTAACTGAATTTATAAAGGAGAAAGAATCCGAATCCGTTTTGAAAATGAAAGTTGGAGATCTGGAATATACAGCTTCTGTGAAAATAAAACCTATAGGGCTTTTGGGCTTTCGACCCGGTATGAAGTTTGAACCGGAAGTGAATCAACAAGATGTGGGAGTTTTCCAGGCTATCAAAATTTCTACTGAAAAAGTATATAAAATTGTAAACACTTCTTTTATCGGAATTAAGATGCTCTTAACCGGTTTACTCTCTCCCAAAGACAATTTATCCGGACCAATCGGAATAGTTCAGGTTGCCGGTATGAGCCTTGAGTATGGCTGGCAAACCTATCTTGATTTTGTAGCGAAAATATCCATAGCTTTAATGTTCATGAATCTTTTACCTATACCGGTAGCAGATGGAGGACATCTGGTTTTATATCTTTATGAAGCGATTGCCGGAAGACCTGCACCCCCCGGAGTGATTAATGCTATTTTTCGTTTGGGTTTCTTTTTCTTATTAGGTCTGGGTATATTAGTATCTTATTATGATATAACCCGCTTTATGTAATAGTCTGAGCGAGCTATAACTGCTTCGATACTAAAATTATTGACAGATTTAAATTTATCACTTAAATCTGTCATGTGAGATTATTATTACTATGTCTTATTTTATTTCCATTTATTTCTATTTTTTCTGAAGTGGCAGTTTATGATCTACAATATGAAATTGAACATGCCTGGATTCCCAAAGAAATAAGTTTTTCGAATTTTGAAAATATTTCATGGAAAAAGGCAAAGGGTAAAAAGCAAAAATTTTTTTCAAGTAAAGACAACTATCATCTCCTCCTTCGAATCAAACTTCCTAAAGCGAAATTTAGAGATCCCACACTTTATCTGCAAACTGTGTATCAAAACTTTGAAGTGTATACAGTTGAAAAAAAATATACAACTAGGGCACTATAGATGGAGAGTACATAGGTTCACCAATACACCAAATTACTATTCCAAGAAACATGCCGAACCATTATTTATTTATGAGAATATCTTCCAGTTATTCTTATATTGGAATAAAGGAGGAAATTGTTTTTGGCAATGGTAAAGATATCAATCAATGGATTATTAAAAGAGATATCGAGAGATTTCTTTTCGGTATTCTGTACATTTTTATCGGACTTTTTTCAAGTGTCCTGTATTTTAGAAGGAAGTTGAATGAGTATCTTGCTTTCGGTATTTTATCATTGAGTACTGGCTTTTTTTATATATCAAGTCGGGTAACAGGAATTCAGCATTTGCTTTTTTATTCAGATACTTTTTGGTTATACCTTGCAATAAGTAGTTTAAGCCTGATTCCTGTAGGGATTTTTTGGCTACTTTATCATTTGCTTATAAAAACAAAACGTATTATTCTTTTATTGCTCCGGATACATATTATCTATTTTATATCTGTACTTCTTATGTTTTTCTTCTTACCTATCTATATAAGTATGCTATTCTTTTACCCTATATCTTTTGTATCTTTACTATTCGGAATCGTAATGCTTATCTATGAATCTTTAAAAGGAAATCGTGAAGCAAGAATAATTATATTTTCAATTACAATAAACCTGTTAGCAGCTATACATGATATCTTGAGAAATTTTTCCTTATTACCCTATGATATACTTCTGGGACCGAGGGCTTTTTTCATTCTTATTATGAGCATAGTTTATATCCTTGAAAGACGATTTTCCGAAATCCATAAGAAATTAGAACTGTATTCAAGAGACTTAGAACTGGCAAAGGATAAATTGGAAGAAAAGGTAGAGGAAAGAACCAGAGAATTAAAAAAGAGTCTTCGAAAAGTTCAAACCTTAAAGTATGCTCAGGATGGTGATTATTTCTCAGCAATTCCCGCTTTGCAGGGAATAGACAGATAAGGCTAAGATTTTTGGGTTTGCAGGGAAAGCTTTCGTAAACTTTTTCATCAAAAATCGCTTGTACCTGTACAGGGATATAGTCTTTTTGACTATATGTCAGGCAAAAACGAGTTACACGCACGGGTAGATTTATCAGCAGATGGACTTTATCAAACAATTCGGGAAGAATTTTCTAAAATCCCGGACCACAGAGTCAATCCTTCGATTTCTCTAACAGATGCTTTAATGTCAGCCTTTGCTATCTTTTCTCAAAAGAACGCATCACTTCTTGAGTTTGAAAGAGAAAAAGTGAAGAATAAAAATCTTCAAAGTATATACAAGATTCAAGAGATACCCTCTGACACTCAAATGAGAGAAATTGTTGATGAAGTTTCAACAGGAGCTTTCAGGAAAATATATAAAAACCTTTTTTCAAAACTTCAGCGTGGCAAGGTTCTCGAATCTTATCGTGTCCTTGATGATTATTATATTCTTTCCGGGGACGGAACCGGATTCTTCTCTTCAGGAAAAATTCATTGTAAATCCTGTCTTGTAAAGAATAAGAAAAGTGAAACTCTCTACCAGCATATGATGTATGGTGCCTGTATTGTGCATCCGGATAAGAAAGAAGTTATCCCTCTTATGTTTGAACCTATTACAAACGAAGATGGGAAAACAAAAAATGACTGTGAGTTAAACGCCTCTAAACGATTTATTGAAGATTTTAGAAGAGAGCATCCTCATTTAAAAACAATATTTGTAGAGGATTCTCTGTTTTCAAATGCTCCCCACATTGAATTACTGAAAGAGAAGAATCTATCCTTTATCATAGGTGCAAAAGAAAAAAATCACAAACACCTTTACAATCAACTTGATAAGCTACAGGAATTAAAAAAGACAGAGCAATTCTGTATAGAGAAAGATAGATTTTCTCATTACTTTTCTTTTACAAACCAAATTTCTTTAAATGAGACTTCAGAACTCAAAGTCAATGTTCTTGAGTATAAGCAGGTTGATAAAAAAGAGCATATGATTGCTTTTAGCTGGGTTACAGATATTGAAATTACAAAAGAAAATGCTTATGAATTGATGCGAATCGCGAGAGCACGATGGAAGATAGAAAATGAAACCTTCAATACTCTGAAAAATCAGGGTTATCACTTTGAACACAATTATGGACATGGCAGTAAGAATTTGTCTAATAACTTTGCAACTCTTATGATACTTGCTTTTCTTGTAGATCAGATCCAACAATCAAGCTGTGCATTATTTCGAAAAGCACTTGGAACTTTTCATGCAAAAAGATTGTTCTGGCAAAAGATAAGAAACTTGTTTGAAATATTTGAATTTTCATCTATGGAGCAACTATTCCAGGCTATTGCTTATGGATTTAAAGCAAATATTTCTATAGGACAAAATTCATCATAGTGCAATTTTAAAAAACAGTGAAAGATTTTCTGAAGGAGCTTTTAGTCATTTTTTCTTGTACTAATCTTACTATGATTTTATACCAATTTTTATTCAAGCTAAGTATTTTAGATTCTTTTCCACGAAGAAAACCCGTAAGTTATGGGTTAAAAAACAGGCTTTAAGAAGCCTTGTACTCTAAAGCGGGAATTGCTGATTATTTCTTAACATCTCTTCTGGTGAAACCTTTAGCAAAGCAGAACTCCTATAGCTCTATTGTACGGGTGGATTTCTTTACCATGCAAAAAAAAGAATTTGAGTTTAAAAACCGAAAACATAGAATAGGAGGAGATATTTCCATTTCGGATGAAATTATCCTTGCGGGGAAAAAATACATTGTTTTTGTAAATGGTGATGCGATGGGTAAGTCTCTACAGGGAGCCGGTGGGAGTCTGGTATTCGGTTCGGTGTTTCAATCTATCCTGACTCAAACTCGGGAAATGAACACGGATACGGTGCAACCCAAATTCTGGTTGGTGGATACAGTAAAAAAAATGCAGGCAATTTTTGAAAGCTTTGATTGTTCCATGTTAATTTCTGTTGCTATGGGTTTGGTGGAAGAGAATACCGGGCTTATGTTTTATCTGAATGCAGAACATCCCTGGGCTGTTTTATATAGGGACGGAAAAGCCAGTTACATAGAGAATGAAGAGACTATGGCAATGAAAATTGGTTTCCCCAATACATTTATGTCGGAGAATCCATTTTACGTCAGGAAATTCAAATTTAAAAACTCGGATGTTATTCTGCTGGGTTCTGATGGTAGGGATGATATAGATGAATCCTTCGGTCTGGAATCATCTATAAATAGCGATCCCGTTTGTTTTTTAAAATCGGTAGAAAAAGGAAAAGGGAACTTACGAAAGATAATCAGATCCATTTCTGAAAGGGGAAACTTTATTGATGATGTGTCCTTGATACGAATTGAATATAAGAAGCCTGTGAAAACTAAAACAAAAAATAGGAATATACGAAATAGCTAAACTACTCACCCACTTCTTTTACTCCGGGATTGGAATATTCATGAGGAACATCAGCGTTAAAGAAAATGGAATCTTTAGCTTCCGGTTCGTATACCACCTTATGAGCTAAGTATAGGCACACCTTCCAAAAGTTTCTTGAACTACATCGGTGATACTATTCCCCCGATATCAGGCTAAGCCCCGACCGGACTTCCGAACATCGACCGGAGTCAAGATGTAAGGAGCCCCCTACAACGTCGATGTACGACTCCTGCAACGCCGATGTACGACCCCCTGCAACGCCGATGTACTCTCCCTACAACGCCGATGTACTCCCCCTACAACGACGATGTACGACTCCCTACAACGTCGATGTACGACCCCTACAACGCCGATGTACGACTCCCTACAACGTCGATGTACGACTCCCTACAACGTCGATGTACGACTCCCTACAACGACGATGTATGACCCCCTACAACGACGATGTACTCCCTCTACAATGTCGATGTACGACTCCTACAACGTCGATGCTCAAAGTCTTCAGAGCAATTTTCGTTCTTTCTTTAGAATATGGGAATGTTCCTCTGTATCCTGCCAGATAAGCTCTGCTTTTAGAATTTTGGTTTTTTCCGGTAAGGGAACTGTGACTTTATGAATGCTTCCTTTCCCCGGTGGAAGAAAAACAGAGTTCGAGAGGGGCACTTGCGTTCCATCAGCATAAACTTTTAGTTCAATTCCTTTATTCGATTTATCTAATTTATAGTTTCCGAAAAAATGTATGTCGACCTTAGCCGAATTCTTTTCGTAGATAATCGCCAGTTCGGGTTTCTGGTTTAAACTTCTTTCCGTATACTGGGTTAGAATTGCAAAAGGAATGAGAGCGCAGGAAATCAGGGAGACAAGTTGAGCCAGCTTGAGGTTCTTTCCTTTCTCATAAATAACTAAGCGGTACTTATGCTCAATGTCAGTGGGAGAATCGGGGATAAATTCTACAAAAGCAGTAGACTGGGCTCGAATGGAAAGCCAGTAAGCGAAAAGAAGCGAAAAACAGGGCAGAACGAGAAGTAGCATCACAAAGGCTGAGGGCAGGGGAAGAGAAAGAAGAGTCAGACCACCGCTACTAAAACCAATCAGGGCAGTATAGGCTCCCCAGAGCCAGATAATGAAACGTTCAAACTTCTCGGCAGAAGAGTTAATTTTCTCCGGAATGTTTGAAGCCAGCTCTGAAAGAGGATTTTTTTACTCATAATAAATACAAATGTAATTGACTACAGAATTTTTCAAAGAAAAATATAAAATGAGCGAGAGAAAATTCTGAACTCCCTTAGCAGGAGGAGAAAAGCGATGAATGCAGCCGAATTAAAATTAGATTTATTTAGAAGAATCGATAGTTTACCTGAAGAAATATTCATTGAGATTCAGAAACCTATACTGGATATACTCATTCATGCCAGTGATAATATAGCTGAAAGAACTACACACAAAAATCTGAAAGAATTATTCCGTCAGCCTTTCCCGGTAGATAAGATTCAGATAATGAATAGAGAAGAGATTTATGAAAGAAAAAGTATTTATTGATTCAAATATCTTTCTTTATGCTTTGCTGAATGAAAAAGAAGAAAACAAAAAATGTCAGGGAGCTATTGAACTGTTTGATTCTTTAGATGGTAATGATATTCTAATAAGCACTCAGGTTATAAATGAAATATTTGTAAATCTATTAAAAAATCGAATTGCAAAATCTAATGCTCGGAAAGCTTTAGATTCTATTATTGCAGATTGTGAAGTAATGCCTATAGAATTAGAAACAGTAAGATTTGCCTGGAATTTGAGGGATAATTATAATTTTTCATATTGGGATAGTCTGATTGTTTCCTCAGCATTACTGGGTAAATGCTCATATTTATATACTGAAGATATGCAAGATAATTTAAAGGTAGAAAATAGGCTTAAAATAATAAATCCATTTCTTTCTCAGAAGCAAGGAGGAAAAGTTGAATAACGAATTGCAAGATCCTGTGATAAGCAGCTTTCTCGAAGAGCTAAAAAGAGAAATTCCTGAAAAGTTAAAAAGGGTTACTTTGTTTGGCTCACGAGCCAGGAAAGACAATCATAAGTATTCCGACTATGATTTCATGGTTTTGCTTACTGAAAAAGAAGAGTCCATTTTAGAAATTATTTATGACGCCGGATATGCAATTTTAGATAAATATAATGTTTTAGCCTCCTGCCTGATCTGGGATGAAGAAGATTATGAATTCCACAAAAGCCTGCCTATAGGAAAGAATATTGAAAGGGAAGGAATGGTTCTATTATGAAAGAAAATAGGGTGAGTAAAAATGGCTGAGAGAAACGCACTGGTAATAGGTTGTTCGGATTATAAGCATTTGACTAAGTTGAAAAACCCTGTGAATGATGCTTATGCGATAGAAGAGGCTCTGCGAAAAGTGGGCTTTGATGTTCTATGCTCCATCGATGATTTGAAGCCAAATCTTATCAACCTTATAAATGAATTTTCTAATAGAATTAAGGATAGAAGGGAAGTGGCTTTACTTTATTATTCCGGACATGGCGTGCAGATAGGAGGAGAGAACTTTCTTATTCCTGTAGATACAGAGAATACAAATGTAGAATGGCTGGATAATGTTGCGATACCTTTATCCAAGATTTTTAACTTTATCAAAGAAGGTAAAAGTGAAACCAATATTATCATTCTGGATGCCTGTAGAAATAATCCCTTTTTTTCCAATCGCCGTGGAACCCTCTCAGGCGGATTTTCAGAGAGAGTAGAAATTCCAAAAAGCAGCATCATATCTTTTGCAACTGGTGCCGGTGCAGAAGCCGGGGACGGTGAAGACGGAAAGAATAGTATTTATCTGAGTAGACTATTGAAATATTTGCCGGAACCGGGTTTGAAAATCGAAGATCTGTTTAAGAAAGTAGGAAGCGAAGTATATTTTGATACCAATGGACAACAGGGGCCAGAAATGTCTCATAATTTGAGACATGATTTTTACTTTGTGCCTCCAAAAGAGCAAGAGACAAAAACGGTAACTCTTAAGCTTGAAAAAGAGGATGATGATCTTTCCTATAATGTTCTGCAAAAATATTTACCCGGATGGAGAAAGAAGCCGGGACAAATTTTTCCTTCTACTACAGCAGGACTTACCGGACATATTAATCCTGAATTGTATACAAGGTATTTGAGCGATTCAAAACCGGAGTATACTGTATCCTTCAACCTACCTTCCACAGAAAAAACTGTCTACCTTGGCAGGATGACTTGGAATGAAGTCATGCAAAAGGTAAAGGAACGCCTGCCAACCAGGACAGAGTTTAAAGCCATGTATGATTCCGGCGAATGGAAAACCTGGCCGGAGGCGAAGGATAATAAAGTAATAATATCGCTGCCTGTGTATTATTGGACCTGCGAGGTAGAGATAGGTTCCTTAAGAGCGTACGGTTTCAATATCTACGATGGCAATAGCTATGTCAGTGGTAAGGACGATGTTCTACACGTTCGCTGTTTCCGCTGATTGTGTGCCCCGTAAGGAACGGTCGCGACCGTTCCTTACGGTTGGTAATTGGGTGATTTGGTTATTTCCGGCGAAACGTTGCCGTTTCGCCGACCTTGCCTTCGGCTCCTGCTTTGCAGTCGCTCAGGCGGCGGTTGGGGTTGGTACGATGATGCAGAGACTCGAATAATAAAAAATAATTTGACACTATTAGATGTTTAGTTGTAAATAGAAAATCTATGGACGAGCAATTATTATTACCTTTAGCAGATTTGGATATGGAGCTTTTTCTTGGCAGAAGTTCCAATAGAAAGAAATTAGTGCAAAGATGGAATGAACTTAGCAGTGAAAATGGTAAGGACTTTGAAATATTATGCTCCTATCTAACAGCAAGAGAATATATGATGTTGTTTAATACGGATCAGGTAACTGTTATATCATCTAAATTCAGCCGAAATAAGAAGAAACGACTACTTTCTTACATGGAGCAGGTAATCGTCGCTCATGTAGAAAAGGTTCATCTGGAAGATTTAAGAAAATATCAAGGTTTTTTAAGTAAGTTTAGTTTGGAGACAAAATTGGAAAAGGCCTGTGAGTTTGTTTTGAAATTAAGGAAGCTCAGATAAAATGAAACCTTACATTGAACCTGTCGGCGGTTATATCATACTCAAATTTAAAAAAATACAGAAAATTCCACTGATTCATTTAAGAAACCAGGAGTGCCCGGAGGAAATTTGTTTAGATTCTTTTAGGTATTTTTTTAAGAACCTGGTAGACGATATAGATGAAAATAGTATAAACCTTCAACTCTACGAAGAGTTATGCGAAGATATTAAGAACAAATTTATGATGATGGTGGGTTATACAACAAATCCCGATACAAAAAAGTTTTTAAAAGCAGAAAAGGATTATGATTCCCTCTTCTATTTCTATTATAGTGACATTGTCTTTGGTAGTTCCTTGTACCTAAAAACCGGAACTATCATGCCTTATATTGTCTCTGAAGATTATTATAAAGAGCAGGAAAGATTATTTACTGAATCCTTAAAAAAGAGATAATACAGAAAAGATCCATCCTCCTTTCAGAGATTAGGAACTACAAAGGTTTTGATATATGAAAAGGAAATTAAGGATTGGATTGAAAGTTCCTTTCAGGATGAAACTTTCAGACAGTATTTTTTTCAAAAGGAAATCCCACTTTTTCAATATTAAAGTAAAAGGGACGAAGGAATAAAATTTGTCCAAAAAATTGGAGCTAATTTTTATCCACAAAAAATTATACTATTTGGTTCTTATGCAGATAAATCCAATACAAGCTGAAGCATCCTATTCTCACAATGAGAGGGACACCGGTGGTTCGATACAATTTCCGGATAAAAAAGTGTTAGATTATTAGATTGACATTGGAATAGAAAAAATTATTATTATTGAAAATGGAACGCGAAAATATAGAAACAGATGAAGATAAAATGATAAAGCACTATAAAGACCATAAGAACATTGTAACATGGTTTTTAGAGAAATTAAAAAAGGCAAAGATTAAAGCAGAACGAACAGTTGGAAATGATCCAAAAGGGGATATACTTTATTATAATGAAAAGGATACTGAAAAAGTTCAAAAGTTAGCAAGGGAATTAAAAGACAAGTATAAATAATATGCCATACATTGAAGTAAAGACAATAGGAAATATTTATAAAGGACTGGCTAAATCTATAGCTTCAAAAGGGACTATTAAAGTTGTATTAACAACCGGAAAGATATCAGATACAGCTAAAAGGATTTTTGAAGAAAATAATATTGAGTGGGTTGAAAATATTCCAGAAAGTGAATTTAGCAATATAAAGGAAGAATCTTAAAATGGAAATAATATTTTACAAAGAAAATGGAGATGAAACAATCCTTGAAATATCGGAAGATTTTTATAAATGGCTTGCCCTTTCTGATTTTTCAAAAATACAAAAGTCTACTGGGATTGAAATAAAAACTGAAGTCGAAGAAATAAATATAGAAGCTGTCAGGTTGGAAAATGGTATAAGAGAAAAGTATATTTCCTTTTTCCAAACTACCATTCTTGAAAATACATATCCTTTAATTCTAAAATTGGAAGAAAAGAGCAAAACAAATTTACTGAAAGCAAGCTCCAATCAAAATAGTATGGAAAACATAGTTTATAAAATAAAAAAAAGTTATGAAGCTATATCTTATTTGTCTAAAAAAGAGAATATTTATATGGAGTATTTATAATTTATTTTTGTAAACACTTTTACTGCTGAGTAGAATAAAGCCTTATATTTCGATAAACTCAATACAAGCCGAAGCATCCTATTCTCACAATGGGAAGATACTGATTTATTCTTGATTCTTAAATTGAATTAATGGCAATAACGTGAGCTCGGAAGTAAAATGATTTGACTTTTTACTTGAGCCATGGAAAAATAATGTAAAAGGATACTATTATGAATATAGAAGAGTTTGAAATCCAATATGTAAAATCCAGTTCTAACGAAACCACTGCTGTATTAATTCCCTATCAGCAATGGTTCCGTTTTCAAGATGAGTATAGTAAACTAAAGAAATAGATATATTCCTTATGCTTTTGAATAGCATGAATCTCGGAATAAAGAATTTTAAATCCCTATTGCATGAGAATTATATGAAAGTTACAAAAATAGAAGATCACAGGAAAAATAAGTTGATGAAGAATTTAGATTCTGAAATTAAAAAGAACATCGATTCAAAAAATTATGATGAAGTAATAAGACTTTTAGATAATGAAACAAACATGAGTCCGTATCATTGCACGGTAAAAGCTACCTGTATTCAATTATCTGAAAATACAAAATATACTTTAGAAGATGTGGAAAGGCTACTTCTGAAAGCCATAGAAATCGACGGGAAGTATCTTCAACCTTATATTGAGCTAGGATATTTCTATCATAGCGTTTTAGAAAACGAAGATAAGGCTGAATACTTTTTTTCCATAGCAAAAAAGATACTAAGAGATTACTTGGTTGAAATTTTAATCGGAGATTTTCAAGTGCGAAATGAAACAGGAACTGAAAAGAATATTATTGATTTGTTGAATGCTTTTAAAGATTCCGTTTTTGATGATAAGGACTTCTCTCATATAGTAAAACTTGCGAAAGCTTTTTCATAAACTCAGAAATTCATTTCCAAGCTTCAGATGAAACCGGATTTTTAAAAGCTTAAAATAAGGTGGGTTCTCAACGAAAAAATAAGAAGAAAGAGGACTCAAAATGGTGAGCAAAGATTGGGCTTGAATACAAGCCTATTCTATTTGCCCTGCAACCTATAGAAAAGGCCTGACTGCATAACCCGGATAAAAATTCTTATATCGAACCTATACTTTCAATAACTCTACTAACTCTATCTTTACTCCTTATAAAGTCCATTCTTCGATGAATAAACAAATCTATCTTGCTTTTGTTATATCTTTTCAGACATTTTGAGAATACAGCCATTTTAAGGAAAACTTTTATCCCGGTTAAAAGCTAACCTTATTCGAAATAGTCATAATGTAGCTGCGTAATTCTCATTACAATAAGGAATTTTCTTTCCTCCTCTTTTTCAGGTATAAAACTTATACCGATTGAAGCTATACAGGGAATATTTTAGGAAAATAATAGGACAAAAATTATGTCTTAGTCCATACTATGACGCTCATATACGATGGGAACTGCGTCTCTAAAGCAACTGAAGAATTGTATTAGCAAGTTCATTAAATCCTCCGTGATCATGAACAATAAATACTTATTTCCGGGTGGATACCGAATTTGACGATTAATTTCGTAAAAAGTTTTACTACCTTTTAAAAAAAATTGTAATTCTTTTAGGATAAAAAAAGCTGGAGAAGAAGATCCGGTGTTTTAGAATGAATCAAGTAAATAAAACCAAGTTTATTATTCCTATTTTACTCTGCCTGCTCCTATTTGTTTATATTCCCCTAAAGTTAGATTTTCGCAGGCTTTTTATCGCAGATACCCTTCTGAAAACCATTCAGGCCTATTCTCTTAAAATTTCCGGATACTCCGATGAATCCTTATTTTATGAAGCAAAAAATATCGATCCAACATATAAGCATTTTATTATGCAGCAACCCTTTATCGGGGAAGTAAAAGGGAAAGTAATCGGTGTATTCCCTCTGGCTTACTCTATTTTTTTAAGCCCTTTTGCGTATAAATCTATACTCCCTTATTTTCCTCTGCTTTCCTATATGTTGGTTATTCCCTATCTATTTCTTTTATTTAGATACTGGAATTTTAGTCCCTGGCATATTACATTTGTCCTGTTCTGTACTTTTACATTAATCCCCGCTCTCGATGTTTCAGAAAATTCTCTTTTTGTTCTTTTGAATGCTACAGGTTTAACACTCTGGTTTTTATCCAAAGAAAATAAAGTGCTCGAATTTATAGCCGGCTTTCTCATCGGCTTTTCTGTTTTTTTTCGACTCGAACCGATTCTATTTTTTCCTTCTATCGGGCTTGCTGTTTTACTCATTTATAAGCAACAGGGAATAAGAAAATCTCTATTTCCTGGTATAGGATTTCTGCTTCCTGTAATTGTTTTTCTCCTGTTTAACCACATCCACTACGGTCATTTTTTAGGACCACGTTTTTTCTTCAATTACTCGGATCCTGAACAACGAGGTGGTGGGACATTCATGAGAATCTTTGAAATTCTTTTTTTAGGGAAGTTCTCCAAACCCGGATTTTATGTATTTACTCCACTATTTCTATTAGTGCAATTATACTACGCGATACCCGGACACTTCAAAGAACTGAATAAAAGTGAAAAAATATTTTTTCTCGGTTCTTTAATTTTCATGTTGTTAGCTTCCTTCGTAGCTCCTAATGATGGAGGAAATACAGGAGCTCGTTATCTGACTCTTGCCATTTTTCCTCTTTTACTTCTGAGTAAAAACTTTGTTGAAAGTCTCCTTGACAAGGAGAGAAAAATTTATCATATCTGGAAAAGTCTGGCTTTCGCCTGTATACTATTTTCACTACTGGCTCTGTATGAACACATACATCTACATAAACGTATTACAAAGCAACTGAATTCGACTCAGGAGCTTTTTTTAGATAGTAAAGCAGATATCTGGATTCTCTCAGCCCAGCCACTCTGTGATTCAGTGGGAATACATTTCTTTTCCCAACCTACACTCTGTATTAAGGATCAAAAAAGTTTTGAAGAAATTCTTCCTAAACTTCAAAAGGAATATCCATCCAGGAACTTAGCTTTTTATAAATTCTCTGATACATTTCTCGACTCAATCAAAGCATCTGAAAGTAAATTAGATACTATGAATGAACTGGAAAAAGAGTATGTTCGAAAAATTGGTGGGAATAGCCCAGAAGTAAGAAAGATGCAGGCTTTCTTAAAGGAAAATTTTACAAATCTGAAAAAGAATGAAAAAGGAACTTATTCCTACGAGACCTATAAACTAAAAGAATAACAGAAATTTTATAAAATATTACTCTTGATAAGACAGAAAAAGCTTGCTTTTCTATCCAAGTCCGATAATTTATTCGGCCATGAATCGTATTTTGAGCTTAAGTTTCATGTTTCTCTGTGCTTTTTTCCTTTTTTTCACCGGTACTATTTTCTCAAAAACACTCATACTTCAGCCGGGTCTGGAGCTATACAAGGGAAACCTCTATCTTGATTGTTTTGAAGACAAAACTCAAGGGATGAAGATAGAAGAGATTCTTAGAGCCTATACACAAAGTCAATTTAAACCCTGCGGAAAAAATAATACAAATTTTGGAATTGTAAGTTCTGCACTCTGGTTTAAATTAAATGTATTAAATAATATAGAAGATATTCCTTTCTGGATTTTTGAAGTTAGTTTTCCTCCACTTGATAGTATTGAGTTTTATTACCCGGACAACAACAACTCCTATCAAAAAAAACAGGCAGGCGATCATCTGCCCTTTCATCGTAGAGAAATTCAACACAGAAACTTTTTATTTAAGATTCCCCTTAAATACCAGAAAGAGAGTCCTCTATTCATTAGAGTAAATACAGATGGTTCACTCATCATACCGATTCAAATCCATTCTCCCATGCATCTGGCTGAAACAAACTATAAAGAGCTTTTTCTCTATGGAGGGTATTACGGAATCTTTATAGTTATGTGTTTGTATAATTTCTTCTTATTTCTTTCCCTTAGAAATACGGTTTACCTTTATTATATTTTTTATGTCACCGGTTTCGGGCTTCTACAATTATCAATGAATGGATTTGCCTTTCAATATCTCTGGCCTGCTTCTATAAATTTTAACTCGTATTCAATTTTTATATTTATCATTTTAGCCCAATCCGCAGTTTTGATCTTCTCTAAAGAATTTTTAGATACAAAGAACAACTCTATTATAGCAAATAAGTTAATTCTAATTCTCTTAAGTATTTACGCTATTATCTTTATATCCGGATTAAGTTTTTTAAAATACTCACTCGCTTTGAAATTAGCCCTGGCAAATGTTTTATTTGTTTCTATTACTTTAATAGTAAGTGGAATTATTATATTTAAAAAAGGTTATACTCCTGCTCGATTTTATTTACTTGCCTGGTCATTTTTTTTAATAGGAATCTTAATTTTTGTTTTAAGGATATTTAATATTTTCCCTGAATCTTTTTTAAGCACAAATGGGATGCAAATTGGTTCTGTCTTAGAAGTAGTTCTTTTTTCCTTCGCAATAGCTGATAGAATTAATTTATTAAAAAAGGAAAAAGAAATTGCTCAACAAAAAAGCCTGGAAGCAATGGAAGAAACGGCTCGTATTAAAGAAGCCTACCTGCAAGCCTATAGCCGCTTTGTGCCCCTCGAAT
This sequence comes from Leptospiraceae bacterium, assembly GCA_024233835.1. Lineage (NCBI taxonomy): Bacteria > Pseudomonadati > Spirochaetota > Leptospiria > Leptospirales > Leptospiraceae > Leptospiraceae bacterium. The sequence goes on along the minus strand of JACKPC010000002.1, from coordinate 830,922 downwards.
TTTTAAATTTACTCGGAAAAGAAAGTATTCTCCACGTCAGTCTCGGAGATCAAGTTCTAAAAGATATGAGTATTCTATTTTCGGATATCCGCCAATTCACCAATTTATCAGAAAATATGACTCCAGAAGAGAACTTTAATTTCCTGAACTCTTATTTAAAGCGAGTGGGTCCTATTATTCGAAATCAACACGGATTTATTGATAAGTATATAGGTGATGCAATTATGGCCCTATTTCCTCGTTCCGTAGATGACGCAATTCAATCTGCTATTGAAATTCAAAAAGAACTGGTTCACTACAATCAGCATAGAAGTAATTCGGGATATGCAGAAGTCAAAGTTGGAATTGGAATTCACATTGGTGCTCTCATGTTAGGGACTATTGGTGAGAACCAAAGAATGGAAGGGACGGTCATTTCTGATGCGGTGAATCTTGCATCCCGACTCGAAGGACTTACAAAAATTTATGGAACTAAAATTCTTGTAAGTGAAGCGGTGATACAAAAACTAAAAGAACCTCAAAACTTTCATTATCGTTTTTTGGATGAGGTAAAAGTAAAAGGCAAGGAAAAGCCGGTTAAGATAGCCGAAATATTAGATTGCTATGAAGAGGATATATTTACATTATTCTTACAAACTAAAAACAATTTTGATAAGGCTCTTCAGCTCTATAAAGAAGAAAACTTTTCTGAAGCGATTCACCTTTTTGAAAAAATAATCCAACAAAATCCGGAAGATTCTATCTCAAAAGCTTTTCTACAAATCTGTCTCGAAAAGAAGGAACTTAAAAAGCATTCCCCAAAAGAAGAGCAGGGAAGAGGAAGATATTTGCAGAAAGAGTAGAGAAGGAAATCTTGGAAGTCCTACAACGATAGAAACCTTAGTATTTTATACTTTGAATAAAAAAATTATTTACTTTCCCAAAAATAGGAATAGTCTTGAACTTATGAAGAATCCAATATTTTTTATCCTTGTATTTTGTTTTTTATCGAGCCCTTTGACTCGAATTTACTCTCAGGATGAAGCAGTAGAAGAAAAAAAGAATGAAATTGTAACTTCTAAAAAAGCTGATACAAATCCTGAAAAAGAAACCAAAAAGTCGGAAGAGAAAAAAAAAGCCTCTAATGAACCTGAAACATTTTTTGAAGATGAAAAACCTCCAATTAAAAAAGAAGAAGAGAAAGATAAGCCTTCTCTGAAGTCTGAGTCTTCAGAAAAGAAGGAACAAAAATCATCTGAGAAACCAGAAACTAAAAAAGAAGATAAAGATCCGGATGCACTTTTAGAAAAGTATTCTTCAGAGGAGGATATTTCCGGTTCTGCTCTATCTACTATAACCGGAGAAGAATTTAAACCAAAATTTACTATCGGTGGTTTTGTGGATTTTCAAGCCTTGAAGGCTATACCGGTTAAAGGTAGTGATGATCTTTTATATAAGCAGTTCTCGGATGCATCGATTATCAATGAAGGTTTGTTTTATCCCATGTATCCGGCTAATGCCAGTTTTCGATTGGCTAATATTAATTTATATACTACTTTTCAGGTAACGGACAGTTGGAAGTTCTTCACAGAGTTCAGGCTAATGACTCCGATTAACAATAGAGATCAGGTCAATTATGGAACGGTAACACCCCAGGGTTATAATTTGACTAACGGTGAACCCATCAGCGGAAGTGGAGGGTATGATGGTAACGGGATCAGGCTTGGAACCCAGGGAGGAATTTTTATTGAGAGAGCCTATTTGGAGTGGAATAAGTATGAAGCTCTGGGTTTAAGAATCGGAAAGTTTTTTACTCCTATGGGACTCTGGAATCAGGATCATGGAGCACCTATTCTAACATCTATTCGCTTACCCTTAACTGTAACAAATCCTTTATCTCTTGCTGCCAGTCCTCCTCTCTGGAATACGGGTGGAGAAGTATTTGGAAAGTTTTTTTTAGGAGATGAAGTTGTTTTTGATTACATTGCATTTGTTGGAAACGGACAGTGCAATGATTGTGATAGGGTAGATGACGATAGAAACAAGGCTTTTGGAGCTTTTGGTAATTTTAAAATCTCTAATATTCTTGAAGATACGGATCTGGACATTGGTGGCTCCGGCTATAATGGAGACAGAACTATAGTGGATTATTATCCTTACAGAAATCTAAGACCGGCAGTGGATTTTAATACAGTAGCTGCTACACTGGAGCAACAAATAGCTGCAGCACAACAAAATAGTATAATTATTAATACACCTACTTCAGGCTCTTTCTTTTATGATAGAGATAAAACTTCGTATTTTAGAAAACAAAATGACGTATATGGTGCCGGCCATATAAAGTTGAGCATGAGAAATTTACCCTATGAAGGGATTTTTGTTTTACAGGCTGAAGGTTGGAGACAGTTCACGGTTAATTATCCACACTATTATGATGCGGGTCGAACTTATTCAAGTCCCGATCCGAATGTTAAGAATCTAAGATTAATTAAACCGGAGAATTATACGGTCAATACCTATTATGTACAGATGGAATACCAATTTTTTGGAAAATATACTCCTTATACACGATATGATAGTTTGACCGATAATATGAGAACTGTAAATTCCGGAAAATACTTTGAAGCGGAAACGTTTGGATTTAATTGGAAAATTGATCCCAAATTAGTAATGAAAATAGAAACGTCTTTATTAAAGGGAAGAGCCGTGTCGGGAGTTGGTGGAGCTGCCCGGTTACATGCAATTTCACTCAGTGCGGCATTTTGAGGGTAAGATAATGATTAAGTTATTTATTATAATATTCTTTTTTAGTATATCATTGATGGCGGATGATAGTTTTGCTGTAGTTAATACACAACAAAAGGGTGTCTCAAAAGGACAGTTAAAATTGATAATGAAAGGAACACGGGAAAATTGGCCGAGCGGAGGAAAAGCTATTGTTCTTCTCAATAAAGATGATAAAATTATGGAGGACTTTTGCAAGAGCTTTATGGGTATGTCCTATAAGGAATTCCAGGGATTACAGGTGCAGAATAATATCCGTTCCGGTAAGGCTTATCCCAGAAAGGTTTCTACACGTGTTATCCTGGCTTTAGTTTCAAAGTCAAAAAACTTTATCGGAGTCGTTCCTTCTGAATTGGCAAAAGGAGATAATATTATAGGAGTAAAGTGAGAGAACTTAACTTCTATACATCAGACTTTCTCGAAGAAAAGGGTAGGGCTTTGTTAAGTGGACTTCTTAAGGTGTAGTTTTCTATAACTTAAAAATCAATCTTATTTCCCCCGTTCGTGGAACCGGGGGAATCTCGCGCATAAACTTTCTTTTCTCTTCATCCTCATCCTTCAGCGAAGAGCTTTTTAAAACCGAAGTCAGTATAGGGGTTTAGATATTTACCACCGGGCATAAGTACCACTTAGACGGGTAGAGCTAAGAAAGGAAAGGATTTTTTAGTAGGAAATAGATACAGGCAAGAAGCAGGAAAAGGCAAGCGGTGAGAAGTCGGACTTTAGGATTCTCTCACCATAAATAATCCTATTCCGACTCCGGGGAAGAAAAGTCGAAGATAGGAGTTTTCAATGAAGTCAGACAGGCTTTTGGGACTTCGTTAGTAAGCGGAAAAATTGAGGTTTACGATATTAACTTTTATTAAAATTCTGGATCATAATGAAAAAAATCAGATTAAAAACTATTTTACTTTCTTTGTTGTATATATTTTTCCTTCGTTGTTCTTCAGCACCGGTAAAAATAGAAGAAATTACCCCGGAAGATGAAAAAGCTATGAGCCAGGAATACCTTCCTCAAATATTAGAAGATTATCCACCTGTAAGGGACAATGAACTTCAAGTCTATATTTCAGAGCTGGGAAAAGGGCTTGTTAAAGCTATGGGTGTGGAGAATCGTTCATATTCGTATGAATTTATAGTTGTAGGAACAGAGAATGTGAATTTATTTTCTTTGCCTTCCGGTTCTATTTTTATTACAAAGCCCCTACTAACAATGGTTCAAACCGAAGCAGAGCTGGTATTTCTTATCAGTCATGAAATTGCTCACGGACAAAGAAGAGATGTTTCCAGACGTATTTTTGATAAGCATTCTAATATGAGCATTTTAACGAAATTGGGAACTTCGGTAGGGACTGTATTTAGTGGGAAGGTAAAAATGGTGGCATATTCTGCCTGTAAGAAAACTCAGCCATATAGTCCATGTAAAAAACTTGGAAAGAGTTTAAATCAACCGGTAACAGTAGATGGAAATAGATACGGAGAGATAAAAGCGAAACATGATTATATTGTAAATTCTCCGGAAGATGAGTTGTATGCAGATAAGTTGGCTGTGGAACTTTTTGCTAAGACTACTTACAAAAAAGAATATGCTGGGAATTTTTTTAAACGATTATATGAAATTCGTCTTCAGGCTATGAAGGACGGGAAAGAAGGAGTTCCCTCAAACTTGATGGACATCTATTATACCCATGATATAAACGAACCGAGGATTCAGGAACTGGAAAAAGCTTTAAAGGAAGTTAAAACAACAGGTAAGGAAGTATCTTCAGATGCTTTTAAAAAGATGAAGAGAAAACTGGGAAAATAAACTAAATCCCTCTAAGGGCGATAGGCTTTGAGCACCACCCTTAGAAAGTTCTTAAGCGGAAAAATTCTATCAGGACTTCCTTAATAACATAAAAGTAATATCATCATTATTTTTATATTCTTTCAGAGAAGAGAGAAGATTATCTCGAATTACTTCAAGAGATTCATCGTGATATTTTTCTAATACAGCTTTAATACCTCTTTTCTCAAACATTTGTTGTTCTCTATTTACAGACTCGGTAACACCATCCGTATATAAAACCATCACATCACCCTTATTAATTTTTGTTTTTTCATTATTAATGAAGGGTTCTATATCATCTTCGATTCCGATCCAGAAACCTGTTGTTTCAATAAACTCAATGGATTTTGTTTTTTTTCGGTAGGTCACAATATCCTGATGGGCTCCTGCAAATTCTATATTCCCTTTTTCATCCATAGCAAATAAGGTAATGGTCATATACTTGTTTTCTGAGAGTTTACGGATATTCTCTGTTAAAGTTTTATTTACTTCTATTAAAACTTCTGCCGGAGAATTAAAATAGCCTGTATGAATAATCGAGTTAACCAGGCTTTGTACCATCATCATAACCAGGCCTGCCGGAACTCCGTGTCCGGATACATCTCCTATGACAAACCAATTCTTTTGTCCTGCTTTAAATGGATTGATAACATCATAATAATCTCCCCCCACTTCATCAGCTGTTTGCATAAAACCTAATACTTCACATCCCTCTATTTTTGGATTTTCCGGAACCAGACAGGTTTGAATTTTCTTTGCGAGTTCCATTTCTCCCCAGAGAGCATCCCGGGTAGCTCGAAGTTCTTTATCATTTTCAAAAAGCTTGTCCATCATATAGTTAAACTCTTCCGAAAGAGCTGCCATTTCGTCTTTCCCTTTCACCTCAACTTTCTGGGATAAGTCTTTTTTTTCTTGTATTACGCGAATGACATGAATAAGTTTACGGATCGGACCGACCAGGTAATTGGAAATGATAATAGACAGCACTATTCCGAGAATAGCAAAAATTGTACTAAAAACAATGGTAATAATCCTCGTAGTTGTTAGATCATTCTCCATCGAATCCACTGTTTCTTCGTGAGAGGATTCTATCTCTTTTTCGAGGTTTTGTATGCTCAGACGAAATTCTTTGGAAACTCCAAAGAAAACACTCATCATTTCATTACCGGCATCGGTTCCGCCATCTCTGTAAGCGAAAGCCATTTCTTTTCCAACTTCATAGAAAGTATCAATTTGCTTATTAATTTTCTTTAGTTGAGTGGTATCTTTTTTCTGCTTAATATAATTTTCGATCAACTTATCCAGAACGGATTTGGCTATTTTTAGATTTCCTTCAGCATGTTTATAGCCCTCATCATAGCCTTCTGCAAAACGGGTAGCTGCTACATTCGTTAACCAGTTTGTAATTTCATTAACCGAACTTTTTAACTTTCCCAGGAGTACGTAGTTGGGCAGGGATTTTTCTTTTAAATAGCTTGCTCTTTTCATATTTTGAGAGGATTGGTAAGTGAAATAGGAATTTATAAAAAAAGCGGGTAATAAAATACTGAAAAAGCCAATGATCATTTTTTTTCTGAGGGATAACTGCATAAATCCATTCTCCTGTTTACGCAATAGGTAAACCCTATTAAATAAGAAAAGCAATAATGAGCAAGAAAAAAATTTGGATTCTTTTTAAGTTAAAATCCGATCTCCGGATTTTAACGATAAAACATATTTACAAAAAATCCGGCCATAAAAACCTAGTAATTACAGGTAATACTCATGTATCCGAATCATATCTATTCATTGAAGCAAATTATTATATATTTTTGTAAAATCCAATTTTATCTTTTTTGGCTGGGGTTTGGTTTCCTTACTCTTTTGGCGCAGCCGGCGTCTGAGGAGAAGAAAGTTATAAAGCTGAGTGTGGAGGAAGCAGTTAAATATGTTTTAGAGAATAACCCAACCATTCAAACAGCAAAATTTGAAATACTCAAATCCGATACACCTTATTATAAGAATGAATCCCAGTTTTCCTGGAGGGTAGTGGGTGGTGTCGAAGTGGTAAAATCGAAAGCTCCGAGTAACCGAAATAACGTCTTCTCCGGAAACCGTTTTACTCAGGATGCAGTAAAAGTTGGAATAGAAAAGCAGTTCAAAACAGGAACTTATTTTAAAGCCGAAGTCAGTAATGTTCGATATGACTCCAATGCTTTTGAAGGTTCGAGTAGTTCTCAGTTTTCATTTTTAGCTGTTCCGCCTATGTATACGGGAGCCTTAAGTTTGACGATAAGTCAGGAGCTTCTAAAAAACTCTTTTGGAAAGACGGAAGAGAATACCAGGAAGATGCTTCAATTAGAGGCAGTCATTAAAAGAGAAGAACTGCTCAATCAACTAACAGGACTGGTTGCTAAAACCCTGGTGGATTATTGGAGCCTTTCGATTGCAGAGTCTGCGGTTACAACATACGAGAAATTATTAAAAAGTACTATAAATATAAGAAATTTAACCGTTCGAAAGCAGAGAATTGGTCTTGCTGAAACTTATGAGATTCACCAGTGGAATTCGGTAGTGTCCCAGATACGCAGTATGCTTGAGACAGCAAAAAATCGAAGGGATGAAGCAAAACGGAATTTAATTCGTGTGTTGAATGTAGATCCTCGCTCTGAAATCCAGGGAGTTACCCAGCTTACAGAAGAATTGCCCGGCGGATATCAGCTGGAAAAAGATATTGATTATGCTTATGAACACCGTATTGATTTACAAAATCTTCGCCGTCAAATGATGGTTACAAAATACGGTTTGTCAAATGCAGAAGCGGAAGACGTACCTTCTTTAAAAATTTCCGGAACCTACAAGTCATTGGGCCAGTCGATTGAGTCTCCTTCAGACAATTTTACTTCTATGGACAGGGGAATTCCTTCTACAAAATATAATAATTTATCGGCCCAGATAGCCCTTTCCTACCCCCTCTGGGATAAAGGAATTAAATCGGCTATTCGAGACTCAAATATCGAAGTCTCGAGGCTTCGAGTTCTCGAGGAAGACCTAAGAAAGCAGATCAAAGATGAATTACATATCCGTCATGATAATATTCAAAAATCTTATGTAATCTTACAAAATTCCAAGCGAACAGAATTAGAGGCCGAGAGATTTTATAATGGTATTTATCGCAGATTTTCTCAGGGAAGCTATAATGCCCTTTCGGTCAAAAAAGCTCTGGATAATTATGTAGAATCTCAACTCGGGACAATTCAGGCCAGGGTGAATTTTAATATAAATATGTTATTATATGATCTGAGTAAAAACTATTTATTTGAACGCTTTGGAGTAGATGTGAGAAAAGTAATGAATCAACTTTTAAGTAAAAACGATGAATTTATGAAATAATATAAAAATAAATTAGACAACCCTGCTATGTAAAAAAAAAGTATTTATAACAGGGTATGGAAAGAGAAGAAAAGCAACAAATCGCCCTTAATTCGGGCAAACCTATAGGAATCAGTATCCGAACAAAGTTAATGGGAGTAATATCCCTTATACTTCTAATATCCGTTTATGCCGTTAGTTCGTTAGGTACTTTCTTTTTTAGCAAAGATACCCAGGCGAGGGTTCAGGAAAATAATTTGGTTCTTATTCGAATCCTCGGCCAGAAAGTAGAAAGTGATCTATCTTCCATACAGAAGACTCTTAGCCTGGTTGCTGAAGCTCTGGAAAATTCGGAAACCGAAGAAAAGAAGGAGGGTTTAAGTTCGCTTTACTTTTCCAAGAAATCCGAGTTTTTGTATCTGGGTCTTGCTAAGAAAAAAGAGGATAGTCTGGTGGTTATTGATAGGCTTTATAACCGGCCTTTTTTTAATTCCCACAACCTTACGGATAGGGACATGGAGGACATAAACCTTCAGCATTCTATGTCTTTCTTGCAATCCTTTAAAAGTGCTTTTATTTTGATGAATGCCAGTCCGGCATTTAAACTTCCGGTTATGGCCATCAGCTTTCCCTTTAAAAATATTCGAGGTGAAAATGTTATTCTCATTGCCTACATCCGTTCTGAGTCTATTTTAAAGGCTTTCCGGGGTGGAGGAATCAGCATGGCCGGTCTGGTTGATTCAAGCGGTAAAGTGCTGGCCCATCCGGACGAAGAGCTTGTCTTAAAAGCTAAAGATTTACAGGCACATCCAATAATAAATGTACTTCTAAAGTTAAAAGAGGGAATTAGTTCCCAGCGCATTATAGATCTTGAAGGCAAGGAGTTTTTTGGTTCAGCACTCAAGCTTTCAGTCGCGGGAATAGGTGTTTATTCTCTTACTGAGAAAGATGTGGCTTTAGAAGAAGTTAAAAATATTCAGAGAAGAAACTTATACTTAACCATCATAGTTTTAAGTCTAACCCTTATATTTATATATATTTATTCTCTCGGGATTACGAGTCCTATTTTAAAACTGGCTACTTTTGCAAGGGAAATTGAAAGGGGAAATTATACTCATTTTTTACAGCCCAAAACAAAAGATGAGCTGGGCCTTTTAACCCATTCCTTTAACTCAATGAGTAAGGGACTTGACGAAAGGGAAAAAATGAAAGATGCCTTTGGTAAATTTGTTAATAAAGAACTGGCTGAGTTGGCGATGAAAGGAGACATTAAACTCGGAGGAGAAAGGAAGTATTGTGCCATATTCTTTTCTGATATTCGTAGTTTTACTTCAATTTCCGAAAAGCTGGAACCTGAAGAAGTTGTAGAGTTTTTAAATCAGTATATGACTGAAATGGTGACCTGCGTAAATCAGACATCAGGGATTGTTGATAAATTTATAGGGGATGCTATAATGGCGACCTGGGGTGCGCTTCACCATTTAGACAATGAAACTGAAAATGCAATTAATGCTGCTTTGATGATGAGAAAAGCCCTTATCCGTTTTAATAAAGGTAGAGGGGGGGATAAAAAACCAATTATAAAGATTGGATGCGGAATTAATTCCGGCTATGTTATCTCCGGACAAATTGGCTCTCACGAAAGATTAGAATATACCGTAATCGGAGATGCTGTTAATTTGGCTTCGAGGGTCGAGGCATTAAATAAGCCTTTTGGAACGGATATATTGATAACCGAAGAATCTTATTCCAAGGTAAAGGGACTTTATAGGGTCGAGAAAATGCAGGCTATAAAAGTAAAAGGAAAAGAAAAGCCTCAACAAATTTATGCTGTCATTAGTCGCTTTGATGATCCGAATGGTTATAATAGTCTTGCAGAGCTTCGTGAGGCAATAGGGATTATACTCGAAGAAAAGAAACAAGATAAAAATACAGAAGGTGAAGAAGTTAAGTATGAAATCCTTGAATAAGGAAAAACTTTTTCAGTGGATTTTACCGGGCCTTTTGCTTGTAAATGTCGTAGTATTTTCTTTTCTATTTTATTACGATATTACCCGAAGTTTATCTCTTGGGGACAGAGAAAAGGTAGGAGTATTAACATTTAAACTCAATAGTATCCAAAGAAAATTTGAAGGTAGCACTGTCTGGTCTTATATCCAGACCAGTTCTGAAATTGCGAACCGGGATACTATTCGAAGTTTTGAGGAATCGGATGCCTTAATTCATCTGGATAATCATACTAAGATTCATTTGGATGAAAATAGCATGATCATCCTTGATATAAAAGGTAAGTCATCTTCTATCTCTTTTGAAAAGGGTTCTATTCATGTGAATTCACCTGTAGAAAGTGAAAATAAGGTACAGGTTGTATATGGTGATAAAAAAATTGAGCTCGGAAACAGTGAGTCTCATTTAGAGAAAAATAAAGAGTCTTTAAATGTGTATGTTAGTAGAGGTCTTGTTAAAATTTATGAGAAAGGAAAAGAAATCTTATTAAAAGAGACGGAGAAAGCTGTCATATCAAAAGATGTTAAAATTTCCGATGTTTCTATAAAACTTCTTTCTCCTTCAAATCATTATACCGGTGTTTATGAGTCAGATTCCAATCTCATACATTTTTCCTGGTCTATTATAGGAAATGTAGATAATACAGTTTTGCAACTTAGTAAAACTCCCAATTTTTATCGTTTTAATTCATTTCCGGTTCAGGGGCTTAGTTCAAAAGATGTACCCTTGCAGGATGATACATACTATTGGAGAATATCCTGCAGCAATCAAAAAACAGGGTCTGAGGAGTTAAGCGAAATTCGAAAGTTAATCACTTTTAAACAGATGCCTATATTTCTTCATACTCCTAACGCAAAACAGGTTGTCTATTATACAAAAGAAAATCCTCATGTGTTATTCTCCTGGTCGGATTCCGGATTCACTTCTAATTACCTTATAGAAATAGCGAAGAGTCGTCTATTTGGAAACAGTATCGTTTTTAATAAAAAGGTATTTACTAACAAATTTGAGTATAACAACTTATCGGAAGGAACCTATTACTGGAGAGTCAGGATAAATTCGATTGCGTCTAATAATTATTTTCAGCAAAGTAAAATTGGCTCTTTTAGAATCCAGAAAATAGACGATTATTCAAAGCCTGTACTCTTAAATCCAAGAAATAAACAGGTTTTAAAAAAATCCAAAGGTTTTAAACTCCTGTTTAACTGGAGAGCCAGTCGAGAACTTGAGTCATACAATGTACAAATAAGCAATAGAGAGAATTTTTCAAATATCATTTTTTCCAAAGAGATAAAAGATAACGCCATTATTGTAAGTGGTGTATCGGATCCTGGAATTTATTACTGGAGGGTAAAAGGAAGGAAAGGAGAGCTTGTAACTCCTTTTTCCGAAGCATATAGTTTTGGAATTGATACCGGGTTTGATGAATTGAAAGAAGAAAAAGAATCGGATGCCGCTTTAAAAGAGAAAGAAAAGGAAAAAGAATCTATAGAGAATCCACTCCCTATTTATCCTCTAAATGAGACTATCCAGTTATCCAATCAAAACAAAATCAGGTTTAAGTGGAGGAGGGTACAAAGTGCGGATGCTTATCTGTTCTCTATTTTTAAGGATTCCGATAAGCAAGTCTTATATAGAAAAAAAGTAAAAACTCCTTATCATGATTTTTCTAAATTTCAAACTCTGGGTCTGGGAACATTTATATGGAAAATTCAGGCAATGAAATCCGGGAAGGAAATCGGAGAAGAATCTAATAGTCGATTCAAGTTTCAGATAGCAACTAAATTGCGTCGATTAAAATCCGAAGATATAAAGATTACATCTCCGGAGAAGATATATTTGGATTAATAGTATGAAAGAAATTTGGATGTCCTTAACAGTTTTATTATTTTTTAGTAACCTTATTCTTGCCGGAGAGCTGGAGTGGAAGCCTGTAAGTGGAGTTAATGGCTATCAGATAATTATAGAGAATCGTCAAACACACAAAGTAATTATAAATAAGCAAGTTAAAACGAATTCCTTCCCCATTCACAATTTAAAACCCGGTAATTATAGGGTTCGGATAGCTCCTTTAGATATATTGCATAAACCCCTGGTATGGTCGAACTGGAAAAATGTGGAGTTGATCCGGAAAAATACACCTGAAATATCTAATCAATCAATAGTAAATTTGGAGCAGGGGAAGGGAAAACAGGAAATTACTATACATGGAAAAGGATTTCAGAAAGATAGCAGGGTTTTACTGGTAAAGAAAAAAAAAGAGTATGCCTTAAATATAAAACAGGTGCAAGAGTCAAAGATTCAAGCAGAGTTAAATACTGATACACTAAAGCCCGGTGTATATGGCTTAAAAATCAAATCACAATATTCTAAAGAAGTTTATCACAAACGTTTTCTTACCATTAAGAAAGAAGCCCCGCCTTTGGAAACTTTGAGTCCCAAAGAAAATGAAAGAGTGGTATTGAAAAAAGGAGAGCCATTATATTTTGTTTGGAAGAAAGATAAGGATGCAAAATATTATGAGTTTCGTATATTACAAGGGAAGAAAAATTCTCGAAAAAAGGAATTACTAAAAGATAAAGTTGAAGACAATAAGTATCATGTAAAAAATTTAAAGAAATTAAAAGAGGGAAACCTGGTATGGGAAGTTAAGCCTTTTGACAAAAAAGGTAGGCCCGGAAAAGCTTCTCAAAGTGAATTTGAAATTCAACTGAAAAAGAAAAATATAAAACCGGATGATATTAAAGTCATTTCTCCGGATGTATTATATGTGAAGGAATAAACCGATGAGAAAAGTTTTTATCTTTGCAAGTATTTTCTCTCTACTTATTTACGGAATTTTTTCTGCCCCGGAAAAATATGCCTATATTCAATGGGAACCTGTTAAAGATGTTGAAGGTTATAAAATTCAACTGAGAAAAAAAGGTTCAGAAACTATTTTACAGGAAGAAGAATGTTCCAAACCCTATTATTCAGTAAAGTCCATGAAAAAAGGTTTTTATGAATTTCGATTAGCACCTCTTAATGTACTTGGAAAACCAATTGTATGGTCAAATTGGAATCAGTTAGAAATCAGGGTTTCCAAACAACCGGGTCTTGAGCGGGCTGAAAATGTAAAAATCAAAAAAGGAAATAATTCAGATACTCTTTCTATTAAAGGAGAGAATCTTTCTAAGGCTTCAAAACTTGACTTTCAATCTAAAGATCACTCATTTCGTCCATCAAAGGTAAATGTTAAGAGTTCCAAAGAAATTGATATTGTAATTAATACAGAAAATATTCAGCCCGGTGTTTATGACCTGAATGTCAAGAATCCCTATAATAAGAGCATAAAGAAAAAAGGATTTCTGACTATAGAAGAAAAACAGGATACAGTAGTCTTGAATGAAAAGAGGATTGCTAAAAAGGAAAATCAATCGAAGCAACTTTCGGAATATGAAGAAGAAGTTAATAAGAAAAAAGAATCCAACACACCTGAGCCGATAAAAAATAATAATCCGCAGAGTTCAGATAGGAAGGAAGAAATAGTAAAACCCTTTGAAAAGAAAAAAGAACCGAAGAAAGAAACACTGGCAGTGGTAGAAAAAAAAGAAGAACCGAAAAAAGAAACAGAGCCGGTAAAGAGTGTTACGGTTGTAACACAGAAAAAGAAAGAGCCTGAGCTTGAGCCTAAAAAAGACATTGTAAAGCCAACGGAACCAATACAGAAAAAGGAGCCTGTCCCGGTTGCAAAAGAAAGACCTGTGAAGAAGAAAAAAGCAGAAGGAATTCGAGAAGTTGAAAGAAATCCATCTACCGATCCGGTGATAGATTATTCAAGGTATAATGGTTTGGGTTTAGAAGCTTATCTAAGTATGATAAAGAAATTAGGCAGTAATTGTGGTTCAGGAGCTTTACCTGATTATCTGTTAAGTCGTTGTGCGAAAAACCACGTATTACTCAATCTGAATAATTTAGAAAGAAGGAATATGTATAACTTTCTACGCCTGAGAAGTTCTAATTACTTTACCCGACAGGAAGCCTATAACTATTTTTCTTCGAATTGTAAACATAGGATGAGAGCTACTGCTGAGTATCTACAGGAAAGCAAAAAGGAAAAAAAATTTGATTCCTTGGAGAAAAATTTAGTAGAAATTACAATAGAGTTTATGGGAAAGTGTAAATAAGTATTTCCTGGTTGTAATAAAGAAGAGATTCCCGTAGTTTTGTACGGTCGAATCGAAGTTAGAATAATTTTAATTACTTGCATAATACTCATTGAAACATATACGTGGAAATATTTGTATGTTCAGCATGACTGGTTAAAAGAAAAGGAGATTGGTTAATGGCAAATAATGTGGCCGAATTATATAAAATAGCAGCAGAGAAATACCCCAGGGAAGGGGGATTTTACTCTAAGGACTCAAAAAAAAATTTCCAACAGACAAATTTTAAAGATTTATATGAAATGGGAGTTTGTTTATCAGAGGCCCTGATCGATTTAGGAGTAGCCGCAAGAGAGCATGTCGGTCTTATGGCAGATCACCGTCTGGAATGGACGATTGTAGACTGTGCCATACTACATGCAGGAGCTGCGGATGTTCCTCGTGGAACTGATGTTACTGAAAGTGAACTTGTATATATTCTGACACATTCTGAAGCGAAGGTTGTTTTTGTTGAACACGACAAAATGCTGAAGAAGCTTCAAAAAGTTAGTAAAGATATCCCGAATTTAAAGAAAATCATTATCATGGAAAAAGACCTGAAGGCAGATGGGGCTGAAAACATGTATGATTTAATTGAAAAAGGAAAGAAACTTCGGGAAGGTGGTTCGAAAAAAGCTGAAGAAAGGTTGAGCGGGATAAAACCTGAGGATTTATTTACTCTAATTTATACTTCCGGAACTACTGGCTTGCCTAAAGGGGTAATGCTCATGCATTCCAATATGTTACATCAAATGCTGGATGTAGTACCCGGTATTAAAGTTTCATCTAAAGACAGGGCTCTATCTATTCTACCTGTCTGGCATATTTTTGAAAGAGTGTTTTTATATGCTGCTATACATAAAGGAATGTCAACCTATTTCACAAACGTGAGGGATTTGCGGGATGACCTGAAAAAATCCAAACCTACTTTTATGGCTTCAGCTCCGAGGTTGTGGGAAAACCTGTACTTAGGTATCTATAACCGTATGAATGATCCAAAGCTTACTCCTCCTTTCAAAAAAGCTCTTTTTGACCTCGCTTATTTCTTTTCCAAGCATTATCATGGAGCGGTTCGCTTTTTAAAAGGAAATGAAGTAGATTATGTAGGCAGAACCGCTCTGGAATCGCTTTTTCGTGGAATATGGGCACTTATTATTTTACTTCCTACTGCTTTAATGAATCTTTTATTCGACCAGATTGTGCTAAAGAAAATTCGTGATGGTCTGGGTGGAGAGTTTCGTGCTACCTGTTCCGGGGGGGGAGCTTTACAGAGACATGTGGATGCTTTCTTTAACGATATAGGAATCGATGTAATTGAAGGATACGGAATGACTGAAACCTCACCGGTTATCGCTATGAGAACTTTTGAGCATCTTGTGATGGGTTCTGTAGGAAAAGTAGTTTCCAAAACAGATTTGCAAATCCGTGATTTTGCCGGAAATGTTCTGACTCATGTAAAACCCGATGGTTCGATTGAAGGTAAGAGAGGTGAAAAGGGAGTTATCTATCTTCGTGGGCCTCAGGTTATGAAAGGCTACTATAAAAATGAAGAAGCTACAAACAAAGCCATTAAAGATGGTTGGATGGATACCGGAGATATGGGGATGATAAACTTCAAAGATACCCTTACGATTACCGGTCGTGCGAAAGAAACAATCGTGTTACTGGGTGGTGAGAACGTAGAGCCGGTTCCTATTGAGAACAAACTGACAGAATCACCCCTAATCGGGCAGTGCATGGTTGTAGGTC
This sequence comes from Leptospiraceae bacterium, assembly GCA_024233835.1. Lineage (NCBI taxonomy): Bacteria > Pseudomonadati > Spirochaetota > Leptospiria > Leptospirales > Leptospiraceae > Leptospiraceae bacterium. The sequence goes on along the minus strand of JACKPC010000002.1, from coordinate 815,040 downwards.
AGGATCAAAAAGCTCTGGGAGCTCTGATTGTTCCGGACTTCGATAAACTGAAAGTCTGGGCTTCAGAAAATGGTGTTTCTGATACCGAACCAGATGCCCTGATTGCCAATTCTAAAGTACTGGATAAGTATAAGAAAGAAATTCGTGAATACAACAGTGCTAAAACAGGCTTTAAATCTTTTGAGCAGGTAACTCCTTTTGCCCTGATAAAGAAACCTTTTGAAGTAGGAGATGAGTTAACCAATCTTGGAAAGTTCAAAAGGCATATTATTACAGAAAAGTATGCTGATAAAATAAAAGAAATGTACAAATAATAACAATTCCTCAGGGGGGCTTCCCCCTGATTTTCCTTTTTCTCTATTGAAAAGGGTTTGATTTTTTTCAGGTTCCTTCCATCCTAGCCTTTTTATTAATAACGAAATACAGCTAACTTAATTTCTTCAAAATAAAGTGCTTGACAGGTCAGTAAATAAATTATTAAATTTACATCGCATAGTTCATTTATCAACGGTTTGTTCTCTCTGTGAAGAAATTCAAGTTCTATTCCTACCACTGACTTTTCGGAGGAGATATTGATACTGAATAGAGAACAGAGGGAAGCAGTTCACCATGTTCACGGTCCCCTGCTGATTTTTGCAGGAGCGGGTTCTGGGAAGACTCGTGTGATTACGAATCGTATCGCTAATTTAATAGAGAAGAGCCATGCAAAAGGAAGCGAAATAGTAGCGCTATCCTTTACCAATAAAAGTGCCAGGGAAATGGCAGAACGTGTAAGGAAAATGGTTCCGAGAGGTCGATTAAAGGGAATAGAGCTTTCAACCTTTCATGCTCTGGGTTTGAAAATTCTAAAGAAATATATCGAAAAGCTTTCATATAAGAGTCCTTTTAATTTACAAACTCCCAATGATTTGGAGAGTATAGTAGGAGAACTTCTTAAAGAAATAAAGGTTGATCCAAAAAAACTTCCTCCCAGACTAATTATCCCTGTTTTAAGTCGGATAAAAAATACGGGAACTTCTTATATTAAAAGAGTCGAAGAAAATGGGGATGAAGCCGAATTGATAGGAATTCGAGTATTTGAAAAGTATGAAAAAGTTTTAAAAAATCTAAATTCCATAGATTTTGATGATTTGATTCTATTACCTATGAAACTGTTAAGAGAATATAAAGATGTTCAGGAATACTATCACAACCGCTATCGGTTTTTTATGATAGATGAATTCCAGGATACTAATAAAATACAATATGATTTTATTAAACTTTTAATGGGGCCTAATAAAAATTTATGTGTAGTAGGTGATGATGATCAAAGCATTTATGCTTTTCGAGGCTCGGATGTCAGTTTAATATTAAATTTTGAAAAAGATTTTAAAGATGCAAGAGTAGTAAAGCTATTACAAAATTATCGTTCTTCAACGCATGTACTGAATGCGGCAAATTCTTTGATTAAGAATAATAAGAACAGGAGAGAAAAAGAACTCTGGTCAGACAAGACATTTGGGGATAAGCCCAAATTTGTGGAACGAGCTGATGAGAAAGATGAAGCTATATATGTAATCGATGAAATTGAAAAGGATATAATACGCCATAAAAGAAAAGGTAACGATATTGCAATATTGTTTAGAACAAATTATCAGTCAAGACCCTTTGAAGAAGAACTGAGAAGGAGATCGATTCCTTATAATCTGGTGGGAGGTTATAACTTCTTTGATAGAAAGGAAGTTAGAGATTTAATTTCTTATCTGAAAGTAATTGCTAATCCTAAAGATGAAGTTTCTTTAATGCGTATATTAAATTATCCGAAGCGAGGGCTCGGAGATGGCACTATTTCCAAGTTATATGAAAAAGCAACAGAAGAAGAACTTGGACTATTAGAAGTTTTACAGAAGATAACAGAAGAAGAGGGATATGTACCCGGTATCAAGAATAAAACGGTTCATACTATATATGAATTCATTAACTTACTACAAAAGTATAGAAAAGAATTTTTTCACTCTTCTAAAATGGTGCCGGTATTAAGTAATTTAATTAAAGAATTGGGGTTTGAAAAAGAATTTAGCAATGATTCACAGGACCCAAAAGTAGTTAAAGCCAGGATGATGAACCTATCTGAATTGGTAAACATGATGGCTTACTTTGAAAGCGATTGGAACGATGAAGGCAAACCCGGATTATTTGATTTTATTATGAAGTTATCTTTGCTTATGGATGATTCAAATTCTGAAGATAATTCAAATGATAAGAAAGTTCAACTAATGACTATGCATTTATCAAAAGGCCTGGAATTTTCAGTTGTATATCTGGTCGGCCTGGAAGACGGAATAATACCTAACTCAAGGATGATTGATACTGTAGGTGATATTGATGAAGAACGTAGACTTTTATATGTAGGGATAACTAGAGCAAAAGAGAAGTTAGTGATGACCGCTGCGAGAGAAAGAAAAAAATTTGGTGAGTCAATACCAACACAAACTTCCAGGTTTTTAGAGGAAATTAATAAAGAATATTTGGAAATCTATCAAATTTCAGAAGGAGACGAAAGTTCTTCGGGTTCATTTTTGGATGATCTCGAAAAACTAAAATTAGTATAAAATGAAGAAACAACTATTTATTATGATTCTAATGAGTTTTATTGGATGTAGCAGTTCCGGGACAAATACTATTTCGGAAACAAAAAATACAGCTACAAAGGAAATAATTAATAAGCAGGCAGAAGAGCAAAAGAAAATTCAAGCTATTGATGCTCAACTAGCTGATGTAAAACTAACTAATGATAAAAAGAAGAACTTACTTTTTGAAAAATCAGACTTATTAATTAAATTAGAAAAATATGAAGATGCTTTGCTTACCTTGAAGGAGCTTGGTGGAATGTCAGATGCCTATAAAGTCAAAGGCTATTACTATAACATTGGCTATTCTAATTATAAACTTGGAAAGTATAGTGATGCTGTAGTTGCAATGAATCATTCAAAAGTTTTTGATAAAGGTTATAAACAGAATGAGCGCTACAGGATTATCGCCAGATCATACTTTCAAATGGAAAAATATGGACCCGGTATAAAAGCTCTGGCTTCTGCTGCCAAAGATGATTCATTTAATAAAGATTTAGAATATTATGAAATGGTTTCAAGAGGTTTTAAAGAAATAAATTTATGTAAAAGAAGTATAAAAATAGCCTCTGAAGGTCTTGTAAAGTTTCCTGAGAATTCTTCACTTCTAAAGATAAAGAAGGAATGTGAAGTTGGAGTTCAGTAAAATTGAAACGAATACGAGAATATAAGAAGATTTTAAAAACAGGGATCTATACAGCCTATGTCCCTGTTTATCTAAAATCTCGATTCTTATACTCAGTGCTTATAGGGCTTCCTGTAGTAATCTTTTTACTCTATACATCTTTTCATTTAACAAATTCCTATATTAAGAGTAAATACCTTGATTTACCGGCAGTGAAGAGATTAGCTATAAATCTTTTGCAGCAAAAATTACATAAATCTGTAGAGTTCGGAGTGGTTGATTTTTCCATTTTCTCCGGTATCATTATTGAAGATGTAAAAGTTTCAGCTGAGGAGGATTTTTCGAGTAATAAGATTCTTTTCTATTCTAAAAGAATTGATATAGGAATTGGTGGATATTTTTCCAAAGAAATAGTTTTCAAAAAAATCACTATACACAATGCAAATTTAAATTTTGATATTGATAAGGGAACTTCAAAAGTAATGTACCCCTTATTAAACTCCATTCTTATAAAGGAAGTGGAGTTTATAGATTTACAGTTTAAAGCTTTGAATCATGGCAATATTGTTTTTCATACAAATAGACCTATCGACTTATTAATAAAGAGAGATGTAGGAAAATTATCCTTTTCCTTTAATGATAACTTTTTATATATTCCGGCTACTTCTACTATAAGTGGCGTGGGTTCGTATTATCTGAAAGAAAAAAAATATTACTCACAGATTGAGTTAAATAAATTTAATCATCAGGAGTTAGAGCTGTTTAATCAGTATGTTTTAAATACAAAAGTAGAAAAAGGATTTTTATATGGTTTTGCAAGTTTCAAGGGAGACGAAGGCGGAGATTTTGAAGCAAATGCCGATTTAAAAATACACAGTCTAAAAGGCTATTTCCTGTATTATAAAGATATTATTTATAACAGTCTTTTTATTAATGCCAATTTTTCCTATCAATCTAAATATGGCGAGATTGAAGAAAAGAAAAATAAAATTCAAGGTTATGCTGAAAAATTTAAAAGGAAACTTCAGGTAGATACTTTAACAATTAATGAGACCATTGGTAGAAGTATTAATGATTTAAAACAATATAATATTTCAATTTCCTTACAGGATTCAAAAGGACTCTGGGAAAAAATTTATTTACCATCCGGTTGGAAAATAAATGGAAATTTAAATTTTGAACTGAATCTTAACGAAACAAAAGAAAAGAAGAATTGGTTTATAGTTACGGAAAACTTATCTCTTGTTAATTCCATTTTTACTTTTAAAGCTCCAAATGTAAAATTTAAAGTAGATGAATTATTGATTAAACTGAATAATAAACAAGAGCTTATTGGAAATTTAAAGGGGAATCTTTTTGGTTCTCCATTTAACCTGGGTTTGTCGGGTAATCTTTCTTTCAATCGCGCAGAGCCCTGGGGAAAGCCAAAATTTTTATATCTTACTTCTAATGTTACTATAGATGGAAAAATACAACAGGTTCTTTTAGAGGATTATGAAAGTATTTATTTAAGTATTGAGAAATATATTCAAGATTCAATTCGAGAAAGACAGGCAAAATTATTAGAAGAAGAATATTTTATTACTTTACCTGAATATAAAACTTTTCTTGAGGAGTTACAGGCTAAAATAAATTTGAAAATATCTAATATAAAAAAAGACAAAAATTCTCCCTCTTTAGGGCCTTTTTCTATGAATCTTGATAATCTTCGTAGTTCTCTGTTGCTTAAGGTTGCGGGAGAAGAAGAAAAAAATAAAGAGAATGAAATATCTTACCGTATTGATTATGGAAGAAAAATTCCTTATATGGATTTTTCCATCAATCTTAAAGATTTTACCTGGGGAGGAAAAGCTTTTTCTATTTGTGATATGGAACTTTATCCGGAAAAGTTAGATATCAATTTAGCTATGGTGAGTAATGGTAATAATTTATCTGAATTCTTGACCTATAGAAGTTTGCGAGCCGATGCGAACCTCTATAATGTAAGAGCCAAGCAATTTGATAACGAAGATTTGTTTTCTCTGGGTGAATATATCAATGAAAATTCAAAATTTAATTTAGCTTTAGATTTGCAAATTTATTCTCGAGAATTATTTTATAGAAATATTGAAGTTAAAGGACAGGATTATTATTTCAAAGGTTATGCTAATTCTAAAAATCGTAAAGTGAATTATGTTTTCTATGGAAATATGGCTCAAAAACCGGTGAAGCTTTCCTTTATAGAATCAAAGTATTCCTGCAATAAAAATTAATGGAGGAAATGAAAATGAAGAAATTTATTCGCAAGGGTATTCTTCTATTTATTGTTCTTTATTTTGGTATGTTTGGTATTAACTGTAAAAAGAATAAAACAAGTAAAGCTGATGAACCTAATAAAGATTTTAAATATGCTAGTATTATTGGTTCCTGGAAGATGATACCTTCGGAAGGACTTATTTTGATTTTTGAACCGGATGGAAAAGTTTATCTTGTTAAGAAAAGCAATCGAAAAGAATTTTTTTTAAAAATAGATTCTTTAGGAGCAAGAATTCAGGAAAGTAAAGAGGCTTTACAACCTGAAGGATATTTTCTTTTCTCTGAACAAAAAAAAGATTCCTGGTATGGAATTTGGAAAGACGAAATGGTTCGTTTACAAAAAATTATGCCGGTTAATTCCCGCGAATCCATTTTAGAATAGCTTTGGCTGCAACTTCTGAAGGATTTCCTTTTCCCAGTTTATCTTTTATTTCTTTGAGTTTTTGAATCATTTGATCCCGGTAGTTAGCATTGCTTAGAAGTTGAATAGCTTCCGGGAGTATCTTTTTCATTGTCGCATTATATTGCAGAAACTCCTTGCATACTTCTTTATCATTATTTAGAATATTCACCATTCCGATATGAGTTACTTGTTTTACGTTGCTGGCTACAATATAAGAAAAAAAACTGGCTTTATACATAATGATCATGGGTTTGCAGAAGTAAGTGACTTCTAATGTGGCCGTACCGGAAGAAAGAATCACTAATTCTGAAATAGAAATGCAATGTGGAGACCTGTCAAAATGATATTGAACTTCCGGAGCGTTTGGATTTTCTTCTTTATATTTTTTTAAAGAAGCAGTAATAAAAGCATCATTTTTGTGACTGATACCCGGAATTAAGAAAACGAATGTATCAGAAGAAAAATGTTCCTGTATTTTTTGGGCTGTTTCTAAAAGAATGGGAAGGTGTTTTTTTATCTCTGTAGTTCTGGAGCCGGGCATTAGAGTAATGTAACGCTTGTTTTTTTCTATGTTTAAAGGTGGATATTCTTTTAATTTATCTTCTAATCTTTGAACTAAAGGGTGTCCTACAAACTCTGCGTTTACACCATATTTCAGGTATATATCCTTTTCAAATTCGAAAAGAGTTAGCATCAGACTGATATTATCTCGAATAAAAAAAACTCTTTTAAACCTCCATGCCCAAATTTGTGGAGATACGAAAAAAGCTACCTCGATTCCTTCAGCTCTCAGCATTTTTGTAAGCCTGAGATTAAAACCCGGATAATCAATTAATATAGCATATCTAATATTCTCTTTTTTGCATATTTCAACAAGCTGTCTGGCCAGAGATTTTAAATATTTGTATTTAGAAACAATTCCGGATAAGCCTACTACATTCATGGATTCTATATCGGTGATAGAGTGTAAACCCTCTTTCAACATTTCGTCCCCACCGATTCCTTCAAAAGAAAGATTGGGTATTTCTTTCTTCAAGTATTTCAATAAATCTCCACCGAGTAAATCTCCGGAATGTTCACCGGCTACTAATAGTATTTTCTTCACATCTTCTTTCATGATAGTTTTATATAATTCTTATTAATAGATTTTGCCGGAGAATTTTTCATAGAGATAACAGAAATTTTTAGTTTTTCAGCATACTCAATAAAACTTTTGGGTGATACTACAAGAGTTTCCCCGGAGCGGATAACGAGGGTATCACAACCGGATGTATGCATAGAATCCAGGGTTTGTGTACCAACTGTAGGAAGGTCAAAGCGTTCATCCTGTCCAACACGAGAACTCTTACAGACGATAGCTCCTTTCTTTCGGGAAAGTTCTCCTCCCCGACGGATGGTTTCATCGGTACCTTCGATGGCTTCAATGGCAAGTATCATTTTTTTTGTGACTACAACGGTCTGACCTATATCTAATTCAGCCATTTTAGAAGCCATATTCATTCCGTAATCAATATCTTCCAGTTTATGGTGTGGAAGCTTTTTTTTGGTATATCTTCCTTCCCCTAAAAGCAAAGAACTCAGGTAAGTTTTCTGGGAAATGATCTCTATATTTAGCTTGATAAATTCTCCGGCTGCTGTATGAAAAAAGGAGGTATCGTTTCGATTTACCATTCTGGCCAGAAGCAGCAGGGCTTTCAGATCAAATTTATAACCCCGAAGAATCATGTCTTTTTTTACCTTACCTAAAAGTAAAAGTTTAGACACATTATTCTTCTTGCATTTTTTCAGTACATCTCCAATTTTACTAATGTAGACCGGTAGAACTCTATCTTTATATTCGCCGGCTTCAAATTCGGATTCAAGTATTCCTAAAAAAATGGGATCTTCTCCCTGTAAAAGAGCTTCCTTCATGGCTATATGAGGAAGCTCTCCACCCCCGGCCAGTATTGCTAATCGTCCCAAGATCTAAGGTTTGGATTCAGTACCGGAACCTGTGCTACCGGTCTTGGATTCAGATTTGGTTTCGGACTGGGAACTCTCCGGTGACTTGGGTTTATAATCATTTACATAAAAACCACTACCTTTGAAGATAATTCCACCACCGTTTGAAATTAAACGTTTTACCTCTCCCTTTTTCTCACAGAGGCAGGTACTCAGAGGCTCATCTTTCATGGATTGAAAGTGTTCAAAAATAGTGTCGCAGCTAAGGCACTTATATTCGTATGTTGGCATGAAATCCTCCTATTGATTGTGTAATTAGACATACGCAAAATGATACATTTTTCGTCAAGTCATTACCAGTTTTAATTTTCTGCTATGGATTGAAAGTGAAAAATGAGTTTTCTAATCCTTTTTCTTTACTTCTTGCATATAGCAGGCTTCATCTAAAAACTCAATTTCGATAGTGGCATGGTGAATACTGCTCTTGAGAAGTAAGTCTTTAACCTGTTTTTTTATTAGAATGATATCTGATATACCTTCTAACTTTTCGACCAGAAGATGTACAGAAAAAACGTGTTTTACTCCATCTAAAGACCAGAGGTTTAAGCTATGCACGGACTTTATTCTGTCTAATTTCTTTAATTCATCTTCGAGGTTTTCCAGATCAATTTCTTCCGGAACCCCCTGTAAAAAAATATGCAGGGTTTCTTTTAGATTCTTGAGAACATTATAAAGTACGTAGATAGTAATCAGGATGGATAAAACCGGGTCAAGGATGGGTATATCCTTGAATAATAAAACGATGCTTACAATTAAAACGGCTATCCAGCCCAGTACATCTTCTAAAAGATGCCACATAGCAACTCTCTGATTTATGGAATGGGAGGAACTCAAACGCAATACGGCTAATCCATTAATCAGAATACCGGCTATAGCAAAACCCAGCATTCCCCTGGCATTACTTTTTTCCGGACTCAAGATCCTTGGAATGGCTTCGCTTATGATTAGAACAGAACCTATCAGTAAAATTATACTATTAATGAGAGCACCTAATAGGGAAAATCTCTGGTAGCCGAAGGAAAAGCGAAAGTTGCCTGCTTTTTTGGATTTTTTTTCTAAAAGTATTGATAATCCAAGAGAAAGGCTATCTCCGAAGTCGTGTAGAGCGTCTGAGAGAATCGCTATACTATTCGTATAAAGTCCACCAAAGATTTCAAAAATAGTGAAACTGAAGTTCAAAAAGAATGCAATTTTTAGATTTTTAATACTGTCATTTGAGTGTTCATGCTCGTGAGAATGATTATGCCCCATAGTTCAAAAAGAAAGGATTAGGGGTATACGGGCAAGTAGAAAGGAGAATCAGAAATAAATTTCTTTTTGAAAAAAAGCTTTCTCTTTCTATAAGGTATGCTTCTATTGTACCGGCTTTCAGTTCCGGGAAGCCGGATACAAAGAAGGAATGTTGGATGAAACTAAATAAAATAAAACTTATACTTCCTGTTATTTTGGGAACTCTAATGTCCTGTGCAAGTGATGTTGCTTATAAAAAAGCAGTTCAGGGTTGGTCACTCGTTCATACAAAAAGGTATGTGAAATATCTCCAAAAAGATAATCGGTATGAGAATGATGCTGACAGGGCTACAGATTATATGGCTATTTCCGGTTTACAGTGCCTGATTGATGAGGATACCAAACTTAGCTCCAAAGATCAGTTATCCTCCGCCTGTGCCTGTGCAAGGGCAAAAACCAAAGAGGAAACAGAAAGTAAGTGTAAGGCCTGGGCTGACTCATTCAGTGCAGAAAAGACGAAGGAATAAAGATGGCTGCTGATCCAAAGGAAGAACTACAGGGTAAAGTCAAGCAAATCTTATCAGTTGCAAAAGAAGATATGTTTTCTGAAGAGGATAAAGAAACGGTTAAGAATATAACCGAAAAAATTGCTTCATTAAAACTTAAAGCAGGTCTGTCAGAAACCGAGGAAGATAGGGAATTTTACAAAGAAAGACTGGAAGGTCTGGTGGAGCATTTATCTACCCTTGCCCTTTCAAGGCTAAATGTTGTAACTACAGAAGCAAAAGAGCAGGTTGCCAAAGCCGGTAAGGAGCTTTTGTTGAATGCTCTGGAAAACAGGAAACTTACCTGAATGGAATACCTCTATATCTCGCTGGGAGCTGCTCTGGGCGGCTCTTTGCGGTATGCCATTTCGATTCGTTTAAATGAGAAGTTTTGGGATGGTTTTCCGCTGGGAACTCTGTCTGTGAATGTTTTAGGTAGTTTTTTTCTGGGTTTTATCCTATATTATTTAACAGAAAAGCAGAATCTTAGTTCTGAGATGAAGCTATTTTTAGGTACGGGGTTTTGTGGGGGTTTTACTACTTTTTCTACTTTTTCAGTGGAGGTCCTGAAACTCTTTAAGACTTCCGGTTTTTTCCCGGCTTTTCTGTATATTTTGCTAAGTCTTAGCTTATCTCTCTTTTTTGTTTTTTTAGCGTATTCTATTTCACCAGGCTTTTTTCGGAGCTAAATTATGTCCTATATTCAGGAAGAAAGGTTTCAAGAAATTGTTTCATACAGAAGGCATATACATTCATTTCCGGAGTTGCAGTACCAGGAAAAGGAAACGGCTGCTTATGTTGCCTCTCATCTTAAAAAATTAGGTTTTCAATTTGAAGAAGGCCTCGCAGGAACCGGTATTGCCTGCCTTTTAAATTCAGGAAAACCCGGAAAAACGATACTGGTTCGAGCTGATATGGATGCCTTACCTATACAGGAAGAGAACCAGGTAGAATATTGTTCAAAAAAGACCGGAATTATGCACGCCTGCGGTCATGACGGCCATACAGCCATTCTTATGGGCTTTGCAACGGAAATTGCAAAAAATTATAAAGATATGATTCCTCAGGGAAAAATACTTCTGATTTTTCAGCCGGCTGAAGAAGGGGGCTGTGGGGCTGATAAAATGATAGAGGAGGGGCTTTTAAAGAAGTATAAGGTAGATGCCGCTTTTGCCCTTCACGTATGGAACCATATTGATATAGGAAAGATTGGATTGGTAGATGGTACCATGATGGCTTCTGTGGATGAGTTTTACATCCGGGTAAAGGGAATTAGCGGTCATGGAGCTATGCCCCAGCATACAGTTGACCCTGTAGTGGTTTCCTCTTATATAGTCACAGCTTTACAGACTCTGGTTTCTCGGAATGTAGACCCCCTTGATTCCTGTGTCGTGACGGTAGGAAGTATTCATGCAGGAGATGCTTTTAATGTTATCCCGGAAGTAGCTGAAATGAAAGGAACTGTTCGAACTTTTTCTAAAAAATTGTACGATGTGATTCCGGAAAAGTTCCATAGACTGGTGGAAAATACAGCCAGGGCTCTGGGTGCAGAAGTAGAAATTAAATATGAGAGAGTGGATAAGCCCACGATTAATACTCCTGAGATGGCCAATATTGTTCGAAGGGCTGCCCGAAACATACTGGGTGAGGATTCCGTGACTGAAGAAGAGGCCAGAACTATGGGGGGAGAAGATTTTTCTGCTTTTTTACTGGAAGTGCCCGGCTGCTATTTTTTTGTAGGTTCAAGAAATCCTGAGAAAGGTCTAATCCATCCTCATCATAGTTCGTTTTTTGATTTTGATGAAGAGGCTTTGAAGAATGGATTCCTCGTTATGAAGGAAGTGGTGCGTATTTTTCTCTCAGAAGAATAATTTTTTTTCCGATAATGACTTGGGTTTTTCTATAAATTGTTTACAAGTTTATATCCTAATATATCCTTGGGTAAATTTATTACCTAAGTGGTAAAGATAATATTTGGAGTTAATGATGTTAAAGAAGATAATCGCATCACTTATTATCGCTTCTTTCTTCGCTATTGCACCTGTATTTGCAGGTGATGATGCCGGAAACAAAGGCGGAGGAAAAACGAAAGTTTCTTCTGATAAAAAGAAGAACGTAAAAAAAGGAAAAAAGAAAAGCGGTAATAAAAAAAAGGTTAACAGGAAGAAATCCGGAAAGAAAAACAAGAAAAAAGTAGGCAAAGGCAAAAAGAAGGGCGCTCAAAAAGGCAAAAAAGTTCGCAAGAATAAAGGCAAAAAAGTAGCTCCTAAAAAAGACCCGGCACCTGCAAAAGACGTAGAGAAAAAAGAAGAAAAGAAAGAAGAAAAACCTGTTGAAAAGAAAGAAGACAAAAAACCTGATAACCTTGATCCTTTAGATGAGGATATGTAAGATCTAAAAGGATGGATGCTTTAGAAAGCTGGCTTTTAAAAGGCCAGCTTTTTTTATGTACTCTTAACCTCCGGCAATTTCCATTTTCTTTTTTCCATAAGTATAAAGAAAGTAAGAGATAATACTTAAGAAGAATAGAATATATAAATATTTACTTATAAGAGAATAATAATTTAAGCCCTGACCGGCACGAACCAGCCAGAGTCCTGGATAATAATAAAGATAGGGAAAGGGTGTATAATCTACCAGTTTATGAATCGAAGCCGGAAAGAGATTTAAAGGAATGATGGCCCCGGAGAAAAGAGTAATCATTGCATAGTATAATATTTGAAAACTGAAGATTTCTGTGAAGTAAAAAGATAAAGAGGAAATTGCAAATCCTATTAAAAGAAATGTAGAGAAAGCAAAAAGATAAATAGGTATAAATTGAAGAAAAGTAGAGAAGTTAAGGTTTAATGAGATATTAAAGAAGAAGATAGAAAAAACGAAAAGAGGAAGGGCTCTTGCGAGTGCCTGAAATAAACTAACCCCTATACTATCTGCAAAATACATAAACACGATATTATAGGGTTTTAAAAAGTCATAAACTATATCTCCACTCTTTATCTTATTGCTAAGAAGGTTATCATTCTTTCCGAAAGAGACTTTTAAAAGAGTAGAAAGAATTGCATAACGAACAAGACTTTCACTCTCCCAGCTTCCGAGTTGTTCCGGGCTTTCCTTTGCAACTGTTTTCCAGACGGAAGTAAATATAAAGATATATAAGAAAGCATTTGCGAGACCTACATAATATTCGAGTCGATATGCTAATGAGCGCTGAAAAGATTTGGAGATAAATTTTATATAGGTTTTCATAATTCAGAAAGTCTGGAATACATTTTTTTTATGGCAAATTCAAGATCCTGCTTTTCTCTATTTATTTCCTGTATTTCTATATTATAAGATTGTAGTATATCGATTAGAGCAGAAAGTGATTCTTCTTTGGGCATGTTTATCTGATAATGAACTTCGGATATTTTTTTTTTGAGAACAAAAGGTTCTTTAAGAATAAGTTCTTCTTTTAAAGGAGATGAGAAGTGAACATTTACCTGAGACATATCGGATAAAAGACTATTAAATTCGTTTATATTTCCATCATAACCAATTTTTCCTCTATCAATAACGATAATACGTCTCGCTAAAAATTCTATATCCTGAACATCATGAGTTGTTAATAATACGGTAGTCTTTTGTTCCTGGTTTATCCTGCGTATGAACTCTCTTACTTTTTCCTTAGTAATTATATCTAAACCAATGGTAGGTTCATCAAGGAATAAAATCGAAGGAGAATGAAGAAGGCTTGCAGCCAAATCGGCTTTCATTCTTTGTCCAAGGGAAAGCTTTCGAGTTTGTTGTTTGAAGAAAGTTTGAATACCGAGCAATTCCTGAAACTCATCCAGTTTTTCTTTATATTGTTTTTCCGGGATTTTATATATGGTTTTCAATAGATCAAATGATTCTTCAACCGGAAGATCCCACCAGAGTTGGGTTCTTTGTCCGAATACTACTCCTATTTGCTTTGCATTTTCTCTTCTTTGTTTTAGTGGATCCAGACCTTTTATACGAATAAAACCGGAACTGGGAGTCAAGATTCCTGTAAGCATTTTTATCGTGGTTGACTTGCCGGCTCCATTGGGGCCTATATATCCCACAAATTCTCCCTTTTCGATTTGAAAGGAAACATTGTCTACAGCATTTATTTTTTCTTTTTCTGTGTGAATCAGAGAACTTAGGGAACCTAAGAAGCCGGATTTGCGTTTTCGTATTATAAAAGTCTTATAAAGATTTTGTACATCTATCATCGATTTTTTTTGCTTTCTGCATATTGTAAATCAATTTCATCTGCCCATTTTTTTAATAGGTCTATGTCTTTCGAAGATAATTTAGCTTCCGGATGTAAAGGAAGATATATTTTTAAAGGCATTTCTTTGGATTCGATTTCTTCAATGATTTCAAAGGAGCTATTGCTTTTTTGTTTTAAACTTAGAGATTCCCATTCTGAGAAATTTAAAAATTCTTTTCCTTCTTTTACATCGTGAATCACAAGTAAGGAAATGGGGAACACTTTTGAATACCAGGGCCAGCGGGTCAGATCGGAATGACAATCATAACAGGAACGTTTTAGAATATCCTTAACTTCTTTTGAGGCTTGAAGTTCATGGGCATTTTTCCCACCGGGCCTTTTTAAAGGGATGAATTGTAATAGACCCAAAATGATTATAATTAAGCTCAGTAGAATAGTAAATTTTTTCATTGTTTATTGTGCTTTGAAATTTTTAAAAGGTTCGTAATAGAACTCTGCCAGTAGCAAATCTTCTTTCCGTGTAATTTTTATATTATAAGGATTACTTTCCACCAGTTTGGTTGTCAAACCTCCTTGAATACCCCAGCTTGAAAGATCGGTAGGTTCTTCTTTTGGATCCAAATATAATAAATGTTTCAGTCTTTGAGCATGGATGGCCTGAGGGGTTTTAATTAGCATAGCATCTTCTCGTTTAATAAGGGTTTCTGCTTTGTCTTCTATATTTTTTAAAACTAATGTTTCATGCAGGGGAAAGGCAAGACTCGACAAGCCGTGCTGAATAGCTGCATTACAAATCATATCCAGTTCATAAGGTTTTACAAAAGGTCTTGCCACATCATGTATGATTAAAATATCACTTTCATCATAAGGAATATTTTTAAAAGCATTCAGAGAGGATTCATGGCGACTTTTTCCACCTGTAACAATCTGGTCTCCTTCGTCCAGAAGTTCTTTCAAGTCCAGTTCTGTTTCTTCGATAAAATCCGGATGAGAAACAATGGTAAGTCTCTTTGCCAGTCCCCATACCTTAAAAAGTAAAACACTTCTTTGTAAAAGAGACTTTCCTTTGATTTTCAAAAATTGCTTGGGGGTTTCGGAGTCTAAGCGGGAGCCTGTTCCCCCGCTTAAGAGAATGGCATAAAACTGGTTCATTTTTTTGAAGAACTTTCTTTGGTAGAAGGTTGAGTGGTGGAATCAGAAGGAGTTTCAGATGTGCCTTCTTTTGCCGGTCTTTTACCATTATCTAATTCTTTAGGTTCCTGTTTTTTCATGCAGCGTACTTTGAACTTGGTATAAGGATAGCTTGCTCTCGAATAACCCGAATCAAAATCAACATACCAGATTTTACCACTATTTGAAAAGGATCGAGAGGATGAAACAAACTGACCGCCTGTTTCCCGAAGTTTATCTACCCGACTATGGAAAGCAGCGCGAAGTTCTGAACGACCCGGTAGAACCTGGTCTTTCCCTTCACAATGTTTTTTGGCTTCAAAGTAATCCAGATTTTCCGTTACTTCTGTACTGAAGCGATAGGGGCCTACTTTCACAAATTCTCCATCCATTTCTGCTTCTTTGAATTTGGTTTTATTGTTTTCCTCTTTGGGGCCGGCAAGGGAGCCTTTTACGCAGATTACCAGTTTTTTGGAACTTCTTGGTGCATAATAACTTCTTCCGTTGGATGAATTTACAAACCAGGTATTGGCTCTTTTATTTAAAACGTACTCAGAAGTCCAGTAATTGCCACTTTTCTTTTGAAGGTTTTCATTTTTTGAAGAATATCCAAATTTTAGCTCTTCACGGTTCGGAAGTCTCATTTCTTTATCCTTGCAAAACTTGGAGGCTCCGGACCAATCCATTTCCTGGGCTTCTGAACTGTCCCAATCCAGATTAGACTTTGGATAGGGTTTATTGGTCTCAGGAGGGGAAGAATTGGAATCATCAGCTGAATTGCCAGTATCAGTTGGTTTGGAGTCCTTGCTGGGGGTTTTATCCTGGGAGTATAAAATGCCTGTAAAGAAGATAAATGCAAATAAAGCAAGACTCAACTTCTTTAGAAGCCTGATTCTACCGTATGTTCGCATTGTTTTCATGCTATTTCCTCGAATTTTAATAATGAAAGATATTAAATTAGCTTAAATACCGGGGAATAGACTCGTCAAATAAAAAAAGAATCTTATTTTAGTATCCACTCAATTTTTCTGGGAAACTTCCACTAGGGGACTGTCTAAAAAGCTATCGCTGAGTACCATCTGAGACTTCGATACTTGTCCTAAAGGCTAAACTCAGTGTCCGATGTTGTATCGAAGCGACTTTTTATACAGCTCCTCAAGGAAACTTCTCTTAGAAAGGGCTGAAAATATTTCCTTGCCATTTTTATCAGCTTGAAACTTTTAATTTATAAGAGCCTGTCTGAAAATGAAGCTACAGGTTTTTGCAGCTTAATAGGTAAGTCTATTTTAAGACACGCTGTAAGCTGAAGTAAAGATTACAGGAGCTTTTCCTCTTAAATAAATATTATGATTCTAAATCTTATTTAATTATTTTCTCATCAAACCTACTAAAGAACTCTATTTTATAAAAAAAATTTTCAGATAGTCCTTACTGCTGTTTCTCTACCTGTGTGCAATACCCTGGCTTCTAATTACAGCTGGAGTTTTACAACAGAAGGAAAGGACACCTATAGCTGGGGAACATTCACTGACCAGTTTGATGGAACAATCAAATTTGAGGGAGTAACCGGTACATTTGGTGGTAATAGTTATACTGCTAAAACCCTGTATTTTGCAAAATGCACTCATGGCCAGACCTATAACTCCTCAGCAAACAATTGTCAGGGAGCGGGAAGTGCGGGTGATAATTAAGAATGCAGAATTAGTAATGATTCTGCTTTCTTTAACAGAGGTGATGATTTTGTAGGGGCAGCCAACGTAAGTGCCCTTTTTTACTTTACAATATTTTGATTTAATCTAAACTAATAAAGATGAAGTCAGTGAAAGGTTATTATTCCAATGGTGAAGTTCAGATACTTGGTAGTTCACCAATATCTAAAGGCACTTCCGTTATCATTACGTTTATTGAAGATAATCCTTTTCCCCAAATGAATGAAGAAGTATTTTGGGATTTGATTGCACATTTAAATTGGAAAGAGAATTTGAGTAATGAAGAGATTGTTGCACCCTTAGTCGCAATGTTGCATCTGATGAGTGAATCCGATATTTATCTATTTCAAGAAATTCTTTCCGAAAAGTTATATCTCTTAGATACAAAATCTCACGCTGAAAATATAGGAGAAGACTCCTATAAAGAAAATGAATTTTTTTCCTCTGACTTATTTCTGTATGCCCGTGCCTGTGTTGTTGCTAATGGAAAAGAATGCTTTGAAGAAGTATTAAAATCACCGGATAAAATGCCAAAAGATGTAGATTTTGAACCACTATTATATGTTGCAAGGGAAGCCTATTTTTTAAAAACGAACCAAACTGATTTTTCAACTCTAACTAAATACTGTTACGAGACCTTTAGCAATAAAGAAGGTTGGAATCTTTCCAGGAGTATATTAGAAATCGCAAAATCATAGAATGAAATTTCATGGCAATTCTAAACAAAGTGCTAAAGAGCATCATCTTTATGAAATCGTCAATTCAGAGACAAACGAACTACTCAAATATGGGATTTCCGGAAAACTATTGAATTCTGATGGTTCCTCACCAAGAGCAAACGAACAGCTAAAGCAATTCAATATAGCCGCCGGTTGGTTAAAGTTTTTCTCTAATATTCTATTATTTGGAATACCCGGAAGGTTAGAAGCAAAGAGAATTGAAAAAGAATATATTCAAAAATACATAGAGAAAAATGGAAAAAGACCGGATGGTAACTTGGTGGATTGAGAAATAGTAATGCAGAATTGAAAATGGTTTTGCGGTCTATATGTTTTCTAATTTGAGGATGGTGTGTTTTGGCCGTCTCCTTTTTCTACGAGATTCAAAACCTTTTGCTTCTTCGGTAAGGGCGTTGAAATGCCCTTACGTTGTGTCTCCGATCCTTAAATAAAAACAAGTGCATAATAAACTTATGCACTTGTTCTTTCCATCTACCACCAGAGCTTCCAGAGGAAGAAGTCCGCATCGGCTCCTTCACTCATACCACCGATGATTAGTTTTCCAAAAGCATCCAGAGTAATCGTTTGTCCTCTATCATTTAATCCGTTACCGGGAAGAGTGTCATGAAATACCCTGTATCCACTTCCATTAAAACCTGTGTCTAGGGCAGTGGCTATAGAGTTAACTTTCCAGGTAACCATATCATCATCGCTTCCATTATTCGAATTACCGGCTACATAAAGGTTTCCTAATGGATCTCGTAAAATCGATAAACCTTCTGCAAGTCCGGTACTCGGTTTACTCGCAACCGTTCCACCACTTAATCCACCAGTAAGAGAATAAATCTTAACTTTCATCCCATTTGTGTCTGTTGCCAGTCCAGTCACAGCCAATTCCCCATTGACTGTAAGAGCTATAGAGTTATACTTTTTCATATTTGCAGCCGCTCCCGTATAACCCCATACTTTAGCAGAACCATTCGGCTCAAATGCGGTTATTGTTGCTAAATTTGTATCCGTATAACCGGTGATATAAATATTGCCTTTAGGCCCGATGAGCATACCTGTTGTTGTGCAATTTACAGTTCCTCCAACATTTTCTGTAATAAAACCATCCAGAACAGAATCAACTGGGAATTGATCGGCACCGAATAAACCACTATTTAGAACTCCATCTTTTCTAAATGAAACTACATAATGAACTTTGTAACCACCCGCATTAACACCTTCCCCGGCTACAATGATATTTCCATGGGCATCCAATTCAATAGCTTTACCCCTGTCTTCACCACCAGCACCGGGAAAATCGAAGGTTACATAACCATTCGGATTACCAAAGTTTGTAGTATCAAGAACGCCCATTTTGTCAAACTTCCATACAGCTAGATCAGTAGCTGGTAGTGAACCATCAGGAGAAACAGAGCCCACTACATAAATATTTCCCTGACCATCGAATACAAAATCATTGAACTCTTCATTCATCGTTGTTCCGTTATGAAATTGCACTATTCCGGAAGTGCCGTATGCAGTAAAATCTGTTCCATCTATATTTGTTTTCCAGATCACACCATCTTTATTGGCTCCTACGGTATATCCGACTGAAAAGACATTGCCATCAGAGTCTACTTTTGTTTTGTTAATAGTGTCAGCTGCTATGTGATGATTTCGAGCACCACCGTTTCCAAACACCGTATCATAACTTCCCGCTGTTGGTTTGCTATTATAAGTAGGCTCATCTGTGTGTAGCACTTTCCAGACAACAATGTTACCACCACTAAAACCGGTAGCCAGATAATTTCCAAAACCATCTGGAACGATCGATGTAACTTGCTCATTAATCGTAGACATACCGGAGAGGTTTTGATGAATCCATTTTCCATCGTTGTGAAACGTTGAATCCAAAGATCCATTGGCATTGAGTCTTACCATAAAGGGTTCATTACTGGTGCCATCATTCGTATATCCACCAATTACAAGTTTTCCATTCTGAATTAGTATACTATTTCCTTCTTCATCCGCAGCTGTAAGTCCTTTAATATTATCATATGTTTGTTCACCAGAAGTTCCAAAAGTTCCATCTAAACCGGTACCGTCGGGAAGAATTTTCCACACAGCAAGGTCCAGGTTAGTTCCGTTGGTATGAAAACCTGTCATAAAAACATTTCCATTCGTATCAACTGCGATTGCATTCCCCCTGCTACTTGAGGTCGCCGGAGAATACTTCCATACTTGAGTTCCATCCGGTTTGAATTTCCATGCTGTTCTCCAACCACTTTCAATACCACTGGCGTAGATATTACCGGATTCATCTAATGCCAGACCGAAAATGTAATCATGATTTCCAACTGTTGATGTAATCGCCAATTTACCGGTTCCATTAAAAGATGTATCTAAAGCACCGGAAGGAAGCAGTTTTATGATAAAGGGATCTCGGTTTCCTGTACCGGCAGCATAAGCACCGGCAATGTAGATACCACCGTCTTTGGCAAGAACTGCAGCATCTACCTGGTGGTATGCAGTATTGATAGTTTGAATACTAATGCCACTGGAACCAAAAGTAGTGTCCAGATTTCCACTTGTATCATATTTCCAAACAATAGCAGCGAAACTGGAAGCTGAATTTCTACCGTGTCCGACAACAAAAACTTTCCCTTCTTTGTTGACCAGGACTTTTGAACCCTGATCAATATTATCATTACCACCACCGGCATCTTCACCTCGAGTTCTGTGCCATAGATAGTTTCCGTTTGCATCAAACTTCCAGATTGCCATGTCACTTCCTGTTCCAGTGGCTTTTCCAGTTACATAGATACTTCCATCCAGACCACGGGCAATGCCATATCCACTATCACCTCCTGTATCATTTCTTGTCACAAACCCATCATCTGCATCGGTTCCTGTATTTCCATCTGCGCCACCTCCAAAATCAGGAGGCATATAACGCCATTCAGTGTTAATATTAGGACCTGTATATGTAGCCGCCATGGGGTAAGCTGATCCGGTAGAAGCATAAGCTCCGGTGGTAACTCGAAGCTGGTAGGTTGAATTATAAGCAAGATAGGTCGCCGATTTTACTGTAAACGTAATATTATCTGAAGTAGTAGGCGCAGCTGCCATTTGGACACAGGTGGAAAAACTGTCATTTGAGAGTTGCACTGTCCCCGAGCAACTTGTATTGGCTGTATTGGTCGTGATACTTGCCGGGTCCATCGCCATATTGAAGGTGATGCTAAACTCTGAGTTTACATAATTCCAGGCAAGAGTGCCATTTGGTGAAACAGAACTTACAGCCGGAGGCGTAGCTCCGGTGAAAGAAGCATTATAGGAAACATTATGAGGGGGGGATAAGGCATTGACTCCTGCTGCTGTTACAGTATAAGTAATTCCTGATTGCACCGAAGTAGTCAGTGTTACAACATTTGTCGCAAGATTCGCACTGACAACTGTAAGACCCGCACCACCTGTAATACTATAGTTAAGCGCAGTCTGTGCTGTTACTGTATCCATAGCTTCCGAAAACGTAAGAACTGCTGCTGTTGTACCTGTTGAATTGGCAGAAACTATCACAGGCATTGCATTATCCGCTTCCGTAACTGTTGCGGTAAAAATTTGTGGTAAAACTTCTGATGTAGTTCCAGTAAGTCCCGGGGTGGCTGTTGTTGTCAGGTCGGGTTTAGCTCCTGTATCCGCAGAACCACTCTGGGTAAATTTGAGATAAATGACATTATCATTCACTGTATCAGCTTCAGGTGCTGCACTTCCGTGGGCTAAAACTACACCGGAATAACCCGCAACCAGCCAATCGGTTTGAGCAGAACCTGCGCTATTTGCAATATAACCCGGAAAACTGGAATCAGTGACTGAATGGGTAAACTGGATTTTGTAATGGTCAATTTGACCATCTCCATTGAAATCCATAGTTTGCACCAGGGATATATTCATATCATCGTTGATTATGGTTCCGGTTCCCACTCCTGTAGCGATAGTAGCTGTAGCCGAAGCATTGGATAAAGTACCTGTCAGGGTTTCGTTTGTTTCGGCTGTTGTATCATTGGAAATAGGAACGATAATCGATTGAGATATGGTTCCCGGACTAAAAGTCAAAGTTCCCAATGTTGTAGTATAGTCACCGGTAGAAACCGCCGTACCATCTGCCGTGGCATAGTCTACAGTAACCGTCTGACCGCTTACAGCGGAAAGGGTAACAGTGAATGTCAGATTAGCACCTGATTCTGAAATGGAAGGACTATCAATGGAAAGGGTTGGAAGAGGGTCGTCATTAGTAATAGTACCTGTTCCGGTTCCGGAGGCAATAGTGGATAGGCCTGTAGGGTTGGAAAGAACTACCGTAAAGGTTTCATCCACTTCGTTTCTTGTGTCTCCGTTAACCGTTACTGAAATAGTTTGAGATGTTACACCGGCAGCGAAAGTGAGAGTTCCGGAGGTAGCCACATAGTCACTATCTGTGGTTGTCGCTGTCCCATCTGCTGTTGCATAGTCCACACTTACCGGGCTTGCAAAGGAAGAAGACAGAGTCACAGTAAATGTAAGAGTCTGGGTTCCTGAATTTGTTTCTGTAAGGCTCGGACTATCTATGGAATAGGTTCCGGGGATTTCGTCATCGGCTATACTTACAGATGTGCTGCTAAGGAGCATGGTATTGTAAGCCGTATCACCGCTGCTTGTGGAATAGCCCACAGCATCAGAATGTGCACCTTCATAGTTCACATCGTTTACAGCTGTAACTGTAATCGTCTGCGGACTGTTCCAGTTAGCAGAAGTAAAAGTCAAAGGAGTAGGGCTTGCTGTAATCTGGCTACCGTAAGAAAGGGTAAGCACCACATTGGATAAGGGCTGTGATGTAAGAACCACATCAATAGTATCTGTAGCTCCACCTTCTGCTACAGTCGTATTCCCTCCGCTCTGTGTAATACTAACACCCACCGTATCATCATCGATTATAGTTCCTACTCCCTGCGCATCTGAGATAGTTGCTGAGTTTCCTACAGGATTCGAGAGATTTACTACAAATGTTTCGTCTAACTCATCTACAAAATCTGCAGTAGTATTCAGTGAGAATGTTGTGCTAAGGTTACCCGCTGTTATGGTGGCTACTCCCGAAGCCGGGCTATAGTCAGAATTTGCAGTTGTTGCGGTTCCATCCGCTGTGATAAAGTCCACTGTCACATCGCTCGCAGTTAGTACAGACTGAGTCACAGTAAAAGTAATAATATTTCCTTCTGTAACCGTCACGTCATTGATACTCAAAGTGGGTGTCGGTTCATTGTCTGTCAGAGTCAGTGTGGCAGAACCTGTTCCGACTGTAGCATTGACCGGGTTACTTATCATTACGTCGAGAATTTCATTTCCCCCTTCATATACGGCATCATCGATACTTGCGAGACTTATGGTTTTCGATGTTTCCCCCGGAGCAAAGCTCAGAGTTCCGCTGATAGCCGTATAGTCTGAACCGGGGGTAGCTGTTCCCGGGGAACTACCGTAATCTACTGTAATTGTTTTTTCGCTGGCAGCAGAAAGAGAAATAGTTAGTGAAAATGTTGATCCTTCTACTGCTGTTGCTGCACCGGCAATCGAAACCGTCGGAGGATTGTCATCATCGGTGATGGTTGTAGTTCCGGAAGAGTTACTCAATGTAGCATTGGTAGGAGAAGATAAATTTAACGTAAAAGTTTCATCAAACTCATCTATCGTATCATCTAAAACTGTCATAACTACAGTTCCGGAACCGGTATTGGGTGCAATGGTCAAGATACCTGAAGTGGAACTATAGTCCGCACCGGCAATGGCTGTTCCATTGGCACTTGAGTAGCCCACGCGAACAGTATTACTGAGTGCGGTAGATAGAGTCACAGTAAATGTAGAGGTACCTGCATTTTCAGCTATGGTCGGGCTGTCGATACTCAAAGTCGGTGTGGTAACAACCGCAAGGTTGAAAGCGGCTGTTGTCGAACCTGCAAGATTAGAAGCAGTTACCGTATAGGCTGTGTTTGCAGAAAGAACAGTCGGTACCCCGCTTATGACTCCTGTGGTGGAATTAATGCTGAGTCCGGCAGGTAAAGTCGGGCTTATAGAATACGAACTGGCTGTCCCCGAAAGGGTCGGGACTAAACTGGTTATAGCCACATTTTGTGCAAAGTTGTAGGGCCCCCCGTAGGCAAGAGCTGAGGGAGCGGCATCGCTTACTGTAATGTTGATAGCGGTACTTACATTTCCGTAAGTATTACTTGCCGTAATGATGTAGTTTGCTGTAGATGAAGCGACGAGAGGTGTTCCCCCAATTTCCCCTGTAATTGTATTCAGGCTTAAACCGGAGGGTAGAGCCGGATTTATAGAGTAAGAACTCACAGAACCAGTAATTGTTGGCACGAGCGTTGTAATAGTTTCTCCCTTAGTGTATATAGCCGTTGCAACTGTGTAAGAAAAGGAAGAGGGGGCAGTTCCTGTGACCGAGATTAAGATAGCAGTAGTTGTAGAACCGGAACTGTTTGCAGCCGTCACTGTATATAGAGTGGAAGTTGAGGTAGTATTCGGAGCTCCGCTGATTTCCCCGGTTTTTGTATTAATACTTAAACCGGAAGGTAAAGCCGGACTGATAGTAAAAGAACTCACCGTTCCGCTTAGCGAAGGTTTCAGGACGGGAATTTCCACGTCTTTAGTGAAGCTGTAAGAAGCCAGTTCATAACTTAAGGCTGAAGGTGGAGCATTGTTGACCGTAATATTTAAGATAAATGTGGTAGATCCGGAAGCATTACTGGCTGTCACCGTATAATCTGTGGCAGCGACCGTGGCTTTGGGAGTTCCGCTGAGCTCACCCGTTACCTGATTTATCTGAAGCCCGGAAGGTAGACTCGGATTTACCGTATACGATGTGGCCGTTCCCGTTACAGAAGGCTTTACTGTGTTGATAGGTTCATTCAGGGTGTAGACATAGGGTGCTTTTGCATAGAAAAGTCCTTTCGGCGCTGCATCTATCACGCTTAATTGAAAGTTAAACGTGGTGGAACCTTTCGCATTAGAAGCTGTTACCGTGTGACTTGTGTTGCTGTAGACAGACTCAGGAGTTCCGGAAATAATTCCGTTGGATTGATTGATGGCAAGCCCCGCGGGAAGGGAAGGACTGATAGAATACGATGTAGCCGTTCCATTTACAGAAGGAATTTGTTCCTGAATTTTTACTCCCTTTGTGAAAATATACGAGGCAAGAGGATAAGATAGGGCCGAAGGAGGGGTATCTTCTATGGTGATAGATAGAGCAAAACTTACAGAACCTTTGGTGTTACTTGCTGTAACGGTATAATCCGTAGCCGATTGAACTGTAGAGGGAGTTCCCGAAATTTCTCCTGTACTCGGATTCATCACAAGTCCTGTGGGTAGAGAAGGACTGATAGAAAAACCCGTAACTGTTCCACTTACCACGGGCTTTTGGGGACTGATTGTAACTCCTTTCGTAAAACGGAATGGAGAAGCTTCGTAGTTGAGTCCTCTCGGGGGAGTATCTTCAATCGTGATATATAAATCAAAAGTCGTCGAGCCGCTTATATTACTCGCAGTCACGGTATATTTAGTAGGAGTCAGTTGGAGCATCGAAGCGGTTCCGTAAAGCCTACCGGTATCGGGATCCAGCTGTAAAAGAGAAGGAAGATTCGGGCTTACAGAATAAGAAGATACAGTTCCATTGACAGCAGGGAAAACTGAATTGATTTCGGTATCTTTCGTGAGAACAAAGGGTGAACCGTTGTAGCTGAGAGAAGCCGGTGGAGCATCATTTACCGCAATAGAAAGCACATAGCTTAGAGAGCCCCCGCTATTCTTGGCTGTCACTGTATAATTTGTTGCAGCACTGACTGTATCGGGTATTCCGCTTATCGTACCGCTTTTAGAACTTATCACCAGGCCGGAAGGTAAATCCGGACTTATGGAGTAGGTCATGCCGGAACCATTAATAAGCACCGTATTGGGCTTGATGAGTGCTCCCTGAGTGTAGGTCACGGAAGTCTCGGAATAGCTCATGAAGGTCGGAGCACTTTCATTTACTGTAATCTGGATATCCGTGCTAATCGAACCTGCTGCATTGGTGGCGGTTACTGTATATTTTGTTAGTGCTGATTCGGCTGTGGGTATTCCCTTGATGCTACCGGTTAAGGTGTTAAAGATAAGTCCTTCCGGTAGAGTCGGGCTTATGCTGTAAGTGATGCGTTCTCCTGTAACCGAGGCATAATTGGGTAATATGTTTCCGTTTTTAGTATAGACTGCATCCATGTATTTGTAGCTTAAACCGTAGGGAGCATTGAGTATTACATATTTTTTAATCACTGGATTGGATTCTTCGAGGCTTCCATTACAGGCGATGACTCCGAGTCGAAATGAAACATTCATCGTAACATCGGAGCTATACAGGGTTCCATTTTTTCCTTCACAATCAGGAATACTTCCATCGAGTGTATAGTACAGCTTTGCTCCCTCTGCATGGGAAAGAGAAACCGTGTGGCTATTGTTGTATTCCCCTGCATCAGAGCTGAAGACCGGCTCGGAGAGAAGCTTTTTTAAAACCTTGAATTCTCCGGCTACGAGTCTGGAAGAAACACTATTCTTACAGGCCACAGCCTTGATGTTGTAGGTTCCTACCTGGTTTAAAGAAATTGGAGTCGAATAAACGGTTCCTGAGGTACAGGTGGGTGCTTCTCCGTTTAGTGTATAACGTATTTCCTGGGAGGATTCAACGGCTGTCAGTTCAATGGACTGGGCACCTGAATAACTTCCCGGCGCCGGTTTAAAAGAAGGCTCGCTCTTATCATAAAAACTAATAGAGTTTTTGATCTTATCTACGCTCAGACCCAGGGATGTAGCTCCACCTTCGTAAGCATATTGTTTAATAGCTTTGGCGAGAAGGTTATTTAAAGGATTCTCTCCCATGTTCTTCTCATTTTCTCCGCTACCTATGGAAATAGCTTCCCCATCTTCTTTGGTACTTTTGAACTCACCTGTAGCCATAGATTCAGCTAGGGAATCCATGATTTTCTCAATAGCTTCGGGGTTTAAATCGGTTGTACTGCCGGAATCAGTAGCCAGTTGTTCCAATCCTCCTAATATAAGGAGAAGCTTTTGTGTTTGTTCGTTGTTTAGGTCTGTAGTATCAATATTATAACGGGAAATATCTGGAACATCGGAGCTTATAGAAATCTTTCCATCAGAAGAAGAATTTTGCCTGATAGCAAAATTGGGTGCGGGAGTTCCGGAGGGAAGTCCGGTACTTATTGTGCTGGAATTATTGAATAGATTAAAACGAAGGGTCACTTCTCCATTTGCCTGTTTAGCAGCTGAGTTCAGGTCAGAGTTGGATTTTGTAAGTGTCTGAATTCTTCTTGCAGCAATGTGGGTAAGGGGACTAACATTGGCATTGGGAAGGGAAGTGTTTATGTTCTTTGCACTTGTTAAATCTGAGGCATCGGGTTGGACCTTTTCAGGTTCCCGAACAACGGATTCTATATAGGCATTAGTTCCTATCCAGGCTATATCTCGTTTTGCTTTAACACTGTAGATAGTAGAACTTGAATCATTTGAGGGACTAACTACAATACAAATCGGTTTATTTTGACGACTGAAATTGAGAGTATATTTTCCATCGGAATCGGTAGTTGTTTCATCAAGGGTTTTGGCATCGGAAGACTTACTACAGGTTCCATCATCGGAAATGACAAGGGCCTTAACTTTTGCATTTTTGACAGGACCTGTCATGAGAGCTTTCCCGCTAATTTGAACCGGATCACCGGCAGTGATGCCCAATAAACTAAGAAACATAGTTCTTAAATCTTTTTTACCGGAAGAACATGACGTTAGGGTCATTGAACTTATTAACAGAAATAAAATGTGTTTAATTAGCATATCAACTCCTTGCTAAAACATACTGATGAATACATTAAATGTATCATAATTAAAAATTCCTGTCGTCCTATCTTATAGGATAGGACTGGAATAAGAAAAAAATCTTATAAATCACAACAAACAACTACAGGTAATTTTTCAGTATCTGCTTTTTTGTTGGGATTTTTTATGTAGAAATAATGAATGGAGCTTTAGTTGAAGAAATGACGGGAAAAATCCCGCCAAATAATATATGATCTTAAATAGCCTGTAAGGCTTTTTCGTAGTCGGGTTCTTGAGTAATTTCCGGAACCTGTTCGGTGTACTTGACAATTCCCTTTTCGTCTAAAACGATGATACAACGGGATAGAACGCCGGCAAGGGGGCCTGTTGAAATGCGTAGACCATAGTCATTTCCGAAATTACGATTGCGTAATTCACTCAGACTATCTACATTTTTAATTCCTTCCGCTCCACAGAAACGACTATGGGCAAAAGGCATATCAGTAGAAATGCATAAAACGGCTACATTATCTAAAGAACTTGCTTTTTCATTGAATTTACGGACGGAAGTTGCGCAAACTGCTGTGTCTACACTCGGGAAAATATTCAGAATTAACTTCTTTCCTTCATAATCTTTTAATGAAACATCACTCAGATTTACTTTTGTTAAAAGAAAATCAGGTGCTTTTGTGCCAATAGCAGGTAAGTTTCCTGAGGTTTGTATCGGATTTCCTTTAAGTTTAATTTCAGCCATTTAAAAACTCCTTTAGTTTTCAATATTTTTGTGATTTTATCTAAAGTCAAGCTATAGCTAGTAAAATACTTTTGTGCTTGAAAAAAGACTTGAGTGAAATAGTGTGATAGAAATTTCTATAACCGTTTAGGAGAAAGTATATGTCTGTATCAAAGCTCTTTTTTAAATTTTTGAGTATTTTTATCTTGCTTTTTCATTTGCAATTTGCAATATATGCAGATTCTTATCATAATCTAAACGTTTTCATTGGTGAGAGGGCTTCCGGTTTGGGGGGAGCTTTTACTGCGATATCAGATGATCCTTCAGGTACATATTATAATCCTGCCGGACTTGCTTTTGCGTATGAGAACTATGTATCCATTTCAGCAAATACTTATAAACGAACTTCTAAAACCTATGAGAATGTATTTGGTCCCGGTCAGAGCTATACTCGGAACTCAAATACTTTTTCTCCCAACTTTTTTGGTTCTATTAAAGCTATTGATAAGTTAAAGGTAGCTTTGTCGATAGTAAGCCCGAACAATGAAAGCTTTGATCAATCCAATGAAATCTTTATGCCCTTATCTTTACCTAATTTAAGTAGATATAGAATTGATTATTCTGAAGAAAACAGTTCTTATCTGGTGGGTCCCAGTGTTGCTTATCCCTTTACCACCCGATTCTCTCTGGGTGCAACTCTTTATTATATGTATGATACAGCCAAAATTTCCAGCACACAATTTGTAGAAGGATATAATAAATCTTTCAGTAATATTAGCGTTCGAGATAGAAGAAGAACTACGGGTTTTGTTCCGATTATAGGAACCCAGTATATGGTTACCGACAAGTGGTCACTGGGGATGAGTATGAAGTTTACGAAAGTTACCGGTAAGGAAAGGAGTGTGGTGGGCCAGACTTCCAGTTCAGCTTCTACAACGGTAGATAACACAAGTATTTCGAATGTTACTGATACTATGGGTGGACAATGGCAGGGTGGACTCGTTTTTGTGAAACCGGGTGAAAGCGGTGGAATACCGGAAACAACAGATATTCGATTAGGAAGTGCACACTTCATCAGTCAAAATTTAATTGTTGCTTATGACATGATTTATACTACAGGCTATAGTAAAAAACAGGATAGAACTCAGATAGAAATTACTCAACCTTATATTTTTCTTACTGAAAATGAAAATCATGATCTCGAGAGAAAAGCAACCTTAAACTATTCTTTCGGAATTGAATATTTCTTAATCGATACGATTGCCTTTCGTCTGGGATATTATACAAATAAATCCAACCATAAAAAGATTGATTGGTTGAGAGCGGCAGCACAGATGTATGCAGCAGAAAATAAAGCAAATGCAGCTGTTATATCCTATAACTCTCCGCAGGTATTTTATTTACCATACAATCTAAATCCTCCTTCAAGGTTTGAGCATACAGATAATAGGGGGCTTACCCTCGGTTTGACCTGGGCTTCAGCTAAATCATCTATTACTTTTACTTATGTTTTAGAAAGAGGACAGGGAGGAAGCCAGATCAATACCAGCCAGCTTCCGGGAGTTTTGAAATACTATAGTTCTTCTTTTTACCTGGTAGCCAGTACACGCCAATAACTTTATTCTCCGACAGGCGAGTTACTGCTAGCTCGCCCGCTTCCCCAAAAAATAATGTTTAACTCGGGAATCACTTTATTCCAAAATAGTTTTACCTGATTCATCTGCATGATGAATGGTTACGTATTGATTGGGAATTCCAATTCCTGCTTCAAATAGAGTTTTCTTAACTTCCTCTCTGATAAACTCTCGAACAGGACGAAAATTTTCGCTGGTCGTCCAGATACATAAGGAAACGGTAACGGTTGTTGGAGTGAAATCACGAACAATTACTGTTGCTTTGGGTTCTTTCAAGCAAAGAGGATTTCTGTCAGGTATCGACAATAAGATTTTCTTAATATTATCTAAATTTTCTTTAAACGCGATCATAACCTCTATGTCAAGTCGACGAATTGGAAAATAGGTTAAGTTAATCACTTCGCTTTTAATAATGGTTTCATTGGGGATTCGAACAAAACGATTATCATAGGTTTTTAGTTTAACAGAAAGCGTATCAACTGATAAAACCTGACCTTCTATATCTTTAATTCGAATTACATCATTTACTTCAAAAGGTTTCTCGATAATTAAAAAGAGTCCGCTAATGATATTAGAAACACTGGTCTGAGAAGCAAAACCTACAGCAATTCCAATGATGCCGGCGGCACCTAAGAGAGGACTTAATTCAAAACCCAGTTCTTTTAGTACGCTAATGATAAGGATGACGGAGCCAAGGTAGTGTACGATTTTGCCACCTATCATCCCTCTCTGTGCATTAAACTTTCCTGTTAAGTATCTTCTGAGCCAGTTACCAAAAAATACAATAAAAGGGAAACCCAGTACAATAAGGGCAAAGGTTCGGATGAAAGAAGTAATTTTTATATTAGACAAATACTTTATAAGAAAATCCATTTATATTACCTTTATAAACTCATTCAATTTACTAATATCCCATTTACCGCGGGAAGAGCGTGCTGTTGTGAGGAGTGAATAGCCTTGAATATCGGGCTTACTAATGCTGTAGTTATAATTTTGTTTAAAATCAACACCCTGACTATAAGTGATTAAAACTTTACTGGAGCGAAGCTTTCCATCTTTTTCATAGATTTCTATATTAGTTGTTTCTAACTTAACTCTTTCTAAGATTACTTCATCTGAGTTCTGGATTTCTTCTATGAATATATCCAATTCACAAAGAATTTCGTGACCGACTTCTACTTCATGTTCCTGAAAGGCAATGTTGGAGGGTAGCCAATAGCAAAGTTCTCCTTTTTGTTCATTCCCGAACCAGGTATGTGACATTTGCCTGTCTGGGATCTCACAGAGTTTACTTTCCTGCTGATTTGTTGTTAAGATCTTACAAAAGGGAGGTAGATTCAGAAAGAGCTTAAGTTTCGCTCCTTTCTTTAGACGTAAGGCTGAATTAAATTTTATAACAAAGGGATACATCGGAAAATCGGGTTTACAGATGATAGAGTTTACTTTTTCAACGAAAGCAAACGATTGGTAGGCTATGCTTTCTGAATCTTCTTTTTCTAAGCCTTCATTAAATGTATTATAAACTCGAATAGTTCCCTCCATTTCCTGTAAGAAAATGTTAGTTTTCCCAAAAGAAAGATACAGAGGGTTTCGAGAGAGAACATACTTATGGTTCCATTCTAAACGGTTCATAGCATAAATACCTTTTATACCAGTTCTTCAATGTTTTAATTCTTTACAATTTTAAATTTTTTTTACGAAAATAATTTTTTCTTGCTCTCTATTAATTTATATAATAGTCTATGGACATGAGAGGAAATATGAAAGTTATTTTTATAGCTATCTTTATAGGTTTATTTCTGCAATGTGCTGCCGGGATGAAGCTGGAAAAAAACGGTGCTGAAGATTCTTACAGAAAAGATGTGGAAGAAATGAAGCCAATGCCGGAAGAAGCTGCTTCCGGAGTCTCTGATTCTGAGTCAAAGTCACTTGAACCTTCTAAAAAAAAAGAATCTGCTAAAAAGCCCGGTGGAAACGCATCCGGTTTAAAAGCAGGTTTTGCAGATGATAATAAACAATTTTCTTATTATCAGGACTTTGTGAATAAGAATAAAAATTATATCCAACACCTACCTTTAAATACCTCAGAAAGAATTCATTTTATCATAAAAAATAAAAATGATAGGTCTGTTTTCGGAGCAAGACTTAAAGTTTATGCCGGTGAAACTTTACTGGAAGAAGGTAAAACCCACACAGATGGTAGCTTTAATTTTTATCCATCTCTGTATTCTCGTTCCTATAAGTCGTATACTGTAAGTGTATCTTATCAACAAACAGAAGATCGCTTAGATTTTTCCAGGGATGGAAAGCGAGAGATTGAGATGAAGCTAAATACATCTTCTGTATCCGATATGAATCCGGCTATGGATATATTATTTATATTTGATACTACAGGAAGTATGGGAGAAGAAATCGAGCGGCTAAAAAATACGATTGAGATTATCTATCTAAACTTAAGTGCTTCCAAGCAATTGGGAAAACTTCGCTTTGGAATGGTTTTATATAAAGATGTGAATGATTCCTACAGGACAAAGGTGATTCCTTTAACTTCTGAACTCAGAAAATTTCAACACGAACTGGATAAGGTTACAGCCGATGGAGGAGGAGATATCCCGGAAGATTTGCAGCAGGCAATGGATGATAGCATACGTAAAGTAAACTGGGATGATTCGGCTATAAAACTATCTTTTATTATAACCGATGCTCCTCTTCAACTTCGTTATAAAACCGATTATACATATATTCAAGCTATAAAAGATGCTAAGAAAAAAGCCATAAAATATCACAGTATTGGTACCGGAGGCTTGCCATTAAGCGGTGAATTTGTGTTGAGACAGATTTCTCAGTATACACAGGGACGCTACATTTTTCTTACTTATGGGGAAAAGGGAGAGAGTGAAGGTGGGCAGGTCGGTAGCGTCAGTCATCATACCGGGGCTAATTATAAAACCGATAAGTTAGAAAGTATTATTATGGCCTTTGCCAGAGAAGAGTTGAAAAACTTAAGTGGTAAGAGTGATGATACGGGAGAGTATTATAGTGCAGTTCTTCAGGAAAATGATAAGAAAGAAGATGTGCTCGAAGAAGTTTTCTCTAAGGGAATTAACCAGTTGATTGATTATTCTTCTGTAGCTATTCCCAAAGAAACAAAAGTGGCTATACTACCACTGCATCCTTCTGCCGATAAAAATTCAGAATATTTCACGGAAAGAATTTTATTGAGTATGCGAAATTCAGGAAAAATGCAAATAATAGAACGCTCTCAATTAATCCAGATTTTAAACGAGCAAAAGCTTTCTTTGAGTGGAGTGATAGATGAGTCAACCGGGGCCAAGATAGGGAAATTATTAGGTGCGGACGTCCTTTTACTCGGAAAGGTATATAAGAAAAAGAAAGAGTATGAAGTTTTTCTTAGATTTATAAGAACTGAAACCGGAGAAATTCTATCTGTAACTCGTTTGGTTTTAGATCAAAAATTGGGACTCTAAAGTGATATAGTAAGCGATCTTTCGGAGGAATGTATTAGTAAAACACAATTTGGTTTCTACCCTTGTTTTTTGCCATATATAACCTCCTGTCGGATAAATCAATCAGGCTTTCAATTGAAATATGCTGAATATCGGGATCTATAGTATCACAGATTCCGCAACTGAAAGTAAACTTGATATTATTACCATTATAGGAAAAAATGCTAGAACGAACTTTTTTTAAAATACCTTCTATTCTCCCGGCTGTATCTTTTTTTAAACTATTAAATGTAATAATAATGAATTCTTCTCCACCATATCTACCTAATAGATCATATACACGAATATTTTCAGAAAGGATGGTGGTGAATTGCTTGAGTATATAGTCTCCCGCCAAATGACCGTAGGTATCATTTATATACTTGAAGAAGTCGATATCCAGGATTGATATTGAAAAAGGAATTTTATCACGTTTAAATTTTTCTATTTCTTTTTCCAATCTTTCATAGATGTGTCTTCTGTTGTAAATGTTGGTTAAGGGATCTCGAATAGATGATTCTTTTATAATGTTTTCCATTTCTTTTTTTTGAGTAATATCTGAATGGATTCCATACATCATGAGAGGATTTCCATTTTCATCCCATTCAATAACTTTTCCCCGATCATGAATCCAGATCCAATTTCCGTTTTTATGTTTCATTCTACATTCGAGATCATAATATTCACTAAGCCCTTGAAAATGTTTTTCTAATGTAGTACGGGAGATCTTTAAGTCTTCAGGGTGAACAAATTTATACCAGGTATCAATAGTTGTGGGTTTTAATTCTTGTAAGGTATATCCAATAATTTTCGCCCAGCGTTCATTGAAGGTAACTTCACCTGTTTTAATGTTCCATTCCCAGGTACCGAGTCTTGCTCCTTCAATGATACTTAGTAGTCTCATTTTTTGTTTATTGGATAAATTTTGAAGATATTTTTGATGGGTGATATCTACCATTACAGTTAGAAAGTATTTTTTTCCCTGACTTTCTATGATTTCTCCGGAAAATAAACCTTCAAGTATTTGATTATCTTTACATTTAACCTGTATCTCTTGATTATATATTGAGCCGAATTTCGCCAGTTCATCTGCAAGCTTTTGTCTTTTTTCTGACTGGACAAATAATCCCAGGTTAGTACTGGTTTCTCCAATAATTTCATCTTTGCTGTACCCGAGTTTTTCGATAAAACTTTTATTTACATCCAAAAACTTTTCATCAGGAACATTGCTGACAGCCATAAGGGCCGGGTTATTCTCAAAAAGCTTTGTGAACTTTTGAAGTGCTTCTTGCTCCCTGGACAAATCTTTAGATAAACCAAATATACAGTCTTTATTATTCCATTTACCCATCCAAACACGGGTTTCGACCGGGATAATACGACCCTTTTTACTCTGAACTTCAAGAGGGCAATAATCAAGCTGTTTTTCAAACATTGCTTGTAGAATTTTAACAGCTTCTTCTCGTTTATGCACCGGATGCAACTCAATGATTTTCATTTGTAATAGTTCTTCAATGGAGTATTCCAGCTTTTTTATAACGGCACTATTTACAGAGATGATATTTCCTTCTGAATTTCCAATGATAACCATATCTTCGATAGTATTATAGTAGTTTTCGAAATTCAAATTTTGCTCTTCAAGCTTTTTTTGAATATTATGTTTAGAAAATATATTAGAAAAAATTTTGGAAGTAGAAGATAATAAAAATAGCTTATCTTGATCCCATTTCTGATTAGTCTTGCTTTCTTCAAAGAAAATAAATCCATTAATTTCTTGATTTGAATGTAAAGGATAAATTATAATAGATGTTATATCTCTATATTGAAAAGTCTTGTATAAATTTTTAGGTAGATTTTGGAAATTATCAGAGATGATGTGAATATTGGTATGTAATAGTTCTTTTATGGAACAAATATCACTGTAAGAGAGAGGTCGAATTTTTGAGTCTATATTAGGGGAATTCCAGGAAATATGCGTATAGCTTGGTGTATCGTCCGGATTATCAATATAAATATAGGCTCCGGACATTTGAGTGTGAATACAAAGTAAGTTAAGAATAGAGTCTACCTGAAAATAAATGTCATTCAAATTTGTAGCTAACAAAGCTATTTCAGAAAGTAATTCAAGGCTTTTCATTTAAAGATCCTTTCTTTGAACTGAAAAATCATCCTACAGTAAAGACATCAAGCACAGTAAAAAAATCCAATCATTAATTGAGTAAAATGAAATTATTTTTAATAGTGATTAGATAAAATACATTATAAAATAGCATAAAGAGTATTATTAAATATATTTTTCGGTTGTTTGTTATTCACTAGCTTTTTTTATAGTAGGAGAGTATACTCTTTTGTGAAGGATATATTATGAAAGTTATAAAATATTTAATTTTTCTGTTATTGCCAATATCATTGTTTTCTAATGAACTGAAAATAAAAGAGGGCTATGCCAGTTACTATAATGATAAGTTGCATGGAAGACCTACCTCAAGTGGTGAACCCTATAATAAAAATGATAGAACAGGAGCTCATTTAACCTTACCCTTTGGAACTTTCCTGAAAGTCACAAACATAAGCAATGGAATGTCCACCATAGTTCGAATCAACGATAGGGGTCCTTTTCATAAATCCAGAATTGTCGATGTGTCAAAAAAAGCTGCCGAAGAGCTGGATATGATTCGAGCCGGAAAGATAAAGGTGCGAATCGAGGTTGTAAGTAAAGAAGAAGCAACTTCTACTTCTCCAAAAAGTGAAACTGTAAAACCCCAGGCAGAAAAAGACAAAAAACCTTCCACAGGGAAAAAGAAAAGTTCGGGAGACGAGTTCTCTGAATTTTCAGACACAGAGGTTGATCCTTTTAAGGAATTTGAAGAAAGTCTGGG
Source organism: Leptospiraceae bacterium (assembly GCA_024233835.1). Lineage (NCBI taxonomy): Bacteria > Pseudomonadati > Spirochaetota > Leptospiria > Leptospirales > Leptospiraceae > Leptospiraceae bacterium. The sequence goes on along the minus strand of JACKPC010000002.1, from coordinate 778,863 downwards.
TCTGGAAACAGGTAAAAAAGAAAAAGCAGTTAAGGTAGAAAAAAAATCGACTTCCGATAAGACTTCTAATTCTTCTCAGTCTTCAACTGTAAATTCTAAGTCCATTTTTGATGAAAAGGGAGTGGATATTGGAAATCCGGGTTCAGTTGCCGATTCGGTAGAAGAAGTGGAAAATACAAAAAAAGAAGAGAAAAAAGTCGTGAAGGAGAGCGAGCCTGTTAAGAATGAGAAGAAAACTACAGTTGTAGAAGAGAAGTCTACAGAAAAAAAAGAACCACCGGTTGAAAATAAATCTGATGAAACAAAAAAAGACAATAAAATTAGTTCAGAAGATATGAGGAAAAATACATCTATTACAGCTTTTTTAATCCAGGTTCTTGTTTATACCGACAGGGAAAAGGCAGAGAAATACGCTGATGAATTACGTTCCTGGGGATATAAGCCGGTCTATATTCAAAAAGTAATTATTGAGAATACAGATTATTACAGAATTCATATATTGCAATATCCCACTATTCGAGAAGCCCGGGTAGACTTGAAGAAATTGCGGACAAAAGGACTGAAACCGGTTGTAAAACGCTACCAGTTTATCTGTAAATAAGTATTAAAAACTTGACTTTTTTAATTTCCTTTAAATCATGGTGAATACGCGAGTGTGGTGAAATTGGTAGACACGCCAGATTTAGGTTCTGGTGCCATACGGTGTGGGGGTTCAAGTCCCTCCACTCGCATTTTCACTTTTTCTTTCCTTTACTTTCCCTAATATCCTGCAAGTGTTTGATTCTCTTTTGCAATAATTGAATTTTCTTTTCCAGCTTCAAAATGCGAGAATTCATCTTAATAATGCGTTTGTCTGTTACTTTTTTGGATTTATAAGCATCATCAGAGCTTTTCTTGCGAATGGTTTTCTTGGTGTTTTCACTTTTATTTACAGTTTTTTCCCTGGCGTATAATTTTGCCATACGATTGATAACCTTTGGATCTGTTGAATACACCATTTTTCTAACATTCTTCTTTTCAAGAGTCAGGGTTTCTCCGCCGCTTCGAAGTTTTATGATTCTTGCATCATGGTCAATAATCTGACCCTGAAAGTAGGTGCCATCTTTCATAAAAATTGTTTCAGGATATAAATTAAGATAAGTGAAAATAAAAATGAAAAAAAATACTTTATAATTCATAGGTTTTTTATCCTTTCCTATAGGCTGATTTATAAAAAAATAGACTCAAGTAATTTTTATTTCAGTTAAGCTTTTGAATTAAATTCTCGCTCTCCTCTAAAAGTAGTTCTACCTCTTCCTGGTTTGTAAAATAGCCGGTAGAAATTCGAATGGCTCTCAGGGCTTCTTCTTTTTTGAAACCCATTCGTAAAAGAGCCGGAGAGGCTTCCCGGGAGCGAGACTTGCAAGAAGAGCCATTGGAGATGATGATTCCTTTGGCTTCCAGGCCCATCATAAAAAAATCAATATCCTCTATGGGAAGAATACAGAGGCTTGTGGATGCAAGTCTATCTTTGCCCTTTCCTATGACTATTCCTCCCAACCGGGTAAGTTTTGTTTCAATTTGTTGCTGGTATTTCTCTAAACGCTTTAATATTAGATCTCTTTCCGACTCATATTTTAGAGCTACTTCCTGCAAGCAGTGGATGGCAAAAGAGTTTTCTGTCCCGGCTCTGTGTCTATTCTCCTGGTTTCCACCGGAAAAAATGGCCAGACCTTCTTTTAAAAAGGAAGCAGATAAATAGGTCCCGCTGACTCCCATCCCTGCACCTATTTTATGACCGCTGAAGGAAAATCCACTCAAAGACTCGTAGGCTACCGGAAGCTTGGCAAAAGCCTGTGCGGTATCGGAAAAAATCGGAACTTCGTATCTACTGGCTAATTGATAAATGGAATTCCAATCCGGAATGAAGCCTGTTTCATTCGAAGCATAAATCAGAAAAAGGGGGACTCTGGATTGTTTTAAGGTATCTTCTATAAAATCGAGAGAAAAGCTGCCGTCCTTATAGGCGGGTGGAATAATGGCTTCGATATTATAGCTTTCAAGGGCTGCATAAACGGACGGATGCTCGAAAGGAGATACAATGAGTTTATTTGTAAAGCAGGGGCTATGTTTTAAGCAATGAACTAAAAAGTAATTGGCCTCAGTTCCGCTCGAAGAAAAAACAAAACCGCTCGCTTCTTTTTTGCATAAATGGGCCAGCACAGCTCTTGTTTTTTCGATAACATTTTGTCTTTCGAGGGAATAGCGACTCGGTCCGGATGGGTTGCAATAATTGGATAGGTATTCTTTGAGCTTATTTTGAAGAATATCCGGAAAAGGAGGATGGCTGGCATTATAATCAAAATAAGACCTATTCATTCTCAGGGTTGGTTTGCTAACTCCGGTTTCCCAATCTGAATATAAGCTTCTTTTCGCAAATTATAAAATTCATCCAGTAAATTTTTATCTGCAAAACCCTGACTCCTTCCATCTACTGTTTCTAGTAATCTTTGGGCTTTAAAAAGCTCCTTCAGGGCTTTCCGTCCTTCTTTTAACTGTAAATATGCCCTGGCAATTTTTAAATTGGATTCAAAAATTCTTCCTTTAATGAGCAGATTTTTATTCAGGCTATTTTGCTGGATAAAATTTTTACTAAAAGACGCAGAAGCTTTGAATTGTAAAATAGCAGTTTGAAAATAAGATGGGTCCTGTTTGGCTAAAGAGAGCAGATTATCCCCCCATTTGAAGCGGATACCGGATTCTAACCATTCATCCCCTCTGGAAAAGAAAACCATCCTCTGGAAAAACTTATTGGATTCATAGGGAGAGGCATGACGAAAATTACTGCCGGCAATAAGATACTGAAGACTTTTTAAATATTCATTAACCTCGAGGTCTTTTCGAATAGAATCATTGCTTTTGATGGCGTTCCAGGTAATCAGATTGGTTTGTAGTTCGGTAAGACCGGTCGGTAGTTCTTCCTTATCTGTAATAGTTTTCTTTACGTATTCTTCTGTATTGAATATAAAAAATATTCTCGCTTTAAGCCCTTCAGCCTCCCTACAGGCAGCTCTTGAACTCTGTTCAATTCGGGAAATAGGCATGGAGCTGGGTCCGGAATAGTTCATCGCCCGTTTATAATAGTCCAGGGCTTTTAGCACTCCATTGATGTGCTTTCTCCAGTATGTTCGGGGTTGAATGCCGATAGCGAGGGGAGTTCTTTCTAAACGGATAGAATTCTGTTCGGATTTTTTTTCCTTGGACCAGTGCTCTGTTTTTTCGTGCCAGCTTAAATCCTCAAAAGGTCTTTTTTCCTTTGTTACAGTCTGGTAATAAGCACAGGCTCTTGTCATGATTTGGTAATGATTTTCGATTATACAGTTTTTTTCTTTCTCTGAATCGGGATTCTTGCAGTTTTCTTCTAAAAAATTATCTTCAAGGGAGGAAAGTAAGAACTTATCCCCCTTTTCTACAAAATTTCTCATGGTATAAGGGGAGTAACTCGGGCTGGAGACGAGATTTGTATACCAGTGGTAGATATTATTTCTATGGAAATAGACCCAGGGTAGGGTGATAAGCCAAAAAAGCAAAAGTGCAAGAATATAAAACTTTCTTTGTCGAATAATGGTTAACAATGCCAGTTCCCAAATGTAAAGATTACTCCATATATCGGTTTATTTCAGGAAAAGACTAAGGCTTTCGAACTGAGTCTCTAAAAATTCTCATTAGTCAGCTCGGAAAGCATCCTCTAATTTTTTTATCTCAAACTTTTTCATAGGCAGAAAAGCTTTTGTGACCCGGTTTATCTGCTCTCTGGAGCCGGTTTTCATCATCTCGCTCATAACCGAAGGGGTGATTTGCCAGGAGATTCCATATTTATCCTTTAACCAGCCGCATTGTTCAGCTTCCGGAACTGCAGAAAGTTTATCCCAGAAATAGTCGATTTCTTCCTGAGTATCGCATTTGATGATAAAAGAGATGGCTTCACTAAAAGTAAAGCCATGTACCTGTGCACTATCTGCCGCAGCGAGAAAAGTATCGTTGATTTTGAAATCACTGAACATAATGTCTCCTTCTTGGTCGGGTAGGGAGTCTTTGGGGTAGCGAGCGGTAATTCCTCGAGAAGAGTTCGAAAAAAGGGAGAGGTAGAAATCTACAGCTTCTTCTGCTTTTCCGCAAACTTTTTCTGTAAATAGAAGAGAGGGGGTAATAAAGGGGCGTTTTTCCCCATCCGGCCTGGATAAAATGAATTGCCAGGAGATTCCGTATTTGTCCTGTATCCATCCGTAGAGCTCGCTAAATGGATACTGTTGCAGCGGCATCATGACTTTACCATCTGGAAAAAGTTTTTCCCAGGTTTTTTTGAGATTCTCTTTTGCATCGGGGTCTATAGAAGGATCATAGTTTACGATAAACGAAATTAGGGGATTAAACTGAAAAATGGGACCGGCGTTTATCGCCATAAACGGGGAGGCATTGAGTTCAAAGGAAACTATATCTGAATTTCCGGAAGGGCTTGGAATTTCTTGCAGGCTAGTTATGTTCTTAATTCCTGAATTTGGAAATAAAGAAATATAAAACCTGGCAGCCTCAATAGCTTCTTTATCGAACCACAGGTGAGGTATGATTTTATGAGTAGGATTCATGGTTTGTCCTTAAAATAACAGTCGTTTTTCTATCGGGTAGGGATATACCTTTTTTATAAAGGAAAATAGTCCAAACTTATTTGGGAGCTGTAAAAAATGATTGCCTGATTTTTTCACTGGGGCGATGACAGCAAACGGAGTGTATAATGGAAGATTTTAAGGATATAAATTTTAAACTCGCTGTTATTAATGAACTTATGTATGTGCAGGAACTTTTAGAACCTAAATTTGATATTTTTGAATTTGCAGAGTCCTACAAAAAGAGAAAAATTGATACAGATGAAGAAGGCTATGATATAATTCCTGAAGCTCTGGAATACTTCAAAAATCTACAGCTCTCGGCTGAGCTTCTGCAAAAGATTGAACGTTTAAGTCAGGATGGCGGTGATGATGTTTATATGAATATTATTCCTTACTGGGATGGCGAGGACGATGTATTTAATATTAAGTCTGTTGAGGATTGTAAGCTTGTTCCGAATTTAAAAAGGGTAACGGTTTTTTATGATGAAGATGAGTCCATTTTAGAAAAATTTCGAGAGAAAAATATCGAAGCTGAGTTTCTATAAAGAAAAGAAAAATTATGCAAGTGCCAATAAATAAAAGCTTGAAAAATAAAAAAAGATCGACGAACTTAAGGAATATTTTTTATTTATAGAAAAAACTTTTACTTTTACGTTATTGATTGTGTATATAGAAGAAGAAAAACGGTATTTAGAATTAATAAGCCTTCATGAAGAACTCTTATCTTTCTTAATAAGCTTTAGAAGCCAATATAAAAATCAAGAAAAACCTGGATTCTTATTTCGACCGCAAGGTGATGCTGCACTGAAAGAAGGGAGATGGTTTTATGATCATCCTGAATGGGGTTGGGTAAATCTATATTTTACTAAAAATGCCCAATCAGGTTTTGATTCGAATAATTTAAAATTTGATATTAATATTTCAGGAAAATGGCAGATTAGTATTTGTCAGGAAACAAGTGATTTAGAATTCTGGAATCGTGCCATTCGAAGTTTTTCTAATATACTGGAACGTGTAAATGATAAATATTTTAAGATGCAGCCCTCAAAATGGATTACTTTATATCCTATTGAAAAAGATTATAAGAAGGGACTTCCTGAGGCTATTGAAGTATTTTTGCAGTTTTTAAAACAAGAAAATTATTATATATCAGAAACGAATGATTCTTCTTTACCTATAACAATTATTCCGGAAGGAAAGTTTCAAGACTCATTAAAGTATATAAGTGTAATTAAAAATACTCAGAAAACAGAAAAAATTTATTTAAATAGTTTTCAAATAAAGAAGTATCAAGGTATTCGAGAAACAAACTTAACAAAGCTTCCGGGAAGTCCTTCTTGGATTTTCATAACGGGTGAGAATGGATATGGTAAAACATGTTTTCTGAAAGCTTTATCTATTGGACTCTACGGAGATGAAGAAGACATCATTACTCCTAGAGATAAAGAACCGGAGATTATAATAGACTATACTAAAGAATTTAGTAATCATTTGAAAATTAGAATAAAGAATAATTACAAGTTTCCTTTGTTTTTTCGATCTATAATTTCTCATGCTGCATACGGTCCTTCTCGCTTAGAAATACAGGCAAGGGATAGTCACAAGAAACAAGCTGAAAATAGTACAGCTACTTATAATCTATTTCATACAGATGGCGTCTTAAAGAATATAGAATCAGAACTGCTTATATCTTATTATGATTCTCCTGCAAAGTTTATGGAACTCTGCAATATGTTGATAAAGCTAATTCCTTCTTTAGAGAAAATTGAGTTAGATAAAAAACAGAGAAAAATATTATATTACGAAAAAGCGAAGACACAAAAAAATGGAAATACTACTTTTACTCCTGTTGAATTTAATGATTTAGCTTCCGGTATCAAAAGTATTATCGCTATTGCTGGAGATATTTATTTAAGGTTATCTGATGCTTTACTAAAAATTCATAATTCATACGAAAGCAGTGCATCTGATGAAGGGAGTTATACATCAACGGTCTCAGCCAAAAAATTATTTGGTATTGTCATTATTGATGAATTTGATTTACACCTTCATCCTAAATGGCAGAAAGAACTTCCCGGATTATTATCACATGTTTTTCCGAATGTTCAATTCATAGCATCTACACATAGTCCAATACCTTTATTGGGAGCTCCTGAGGGTTCTGTTATATTAAGTGTAGATAGAACAACAGAAAAAGGAATTGTGGTCAATCGATTGGAAGAAATTGAAAAGGAAATTAAAAATCTTTTACCAAACTCCATTTTAACATCACCAATTTTTGATTTGGAAAATTTATTTCCAATTACACATGAACCAAATTTTCCAATAGAAACTTCCGATTCATATTCGAGTATCACAGAAAAAAAGAAAATTGATGAAGAGCTTCGTACACTGGCCAAGCATTTTAAATTTTCTAATGAATAAAGAAAAATGAGAAGAATTTATAAAGATTTTCATTCTCCACCGGAGGCTTTAAGTAGAGGGTTTAAAGAAAGAAAAATAAACTTATTGGAAAAAAAAAGTCAACATCAATTCGATGGAAGAATATATAATACTGCTACCAAATCAAAACTAAAAGATTTATATCAAAGTAAATGTGCTTATTGTGAGTGCTTTTTGAGTGACTATAGTTTTACTGTTGAACACTATCGGCCTAAAAGTGGAGGCTATAGTTACTATTGGTTGGGTTATGAATGGAGTAATCTTATACCTGTTTGTTTGAAGTGTAATAATGCCAAAGGTGAAAGATTTCCTATAGGAGTTCCTGAACGAACATTAACTTCTGAGAAGCAAAAATGTAGAGTAAGAGAACCCATATTCTTACCTGATGGAGACCTGGACATGGATACAATGAAAGCAGATCATCCTTATTTATTGGATGAAAAACCATATTTTCTTCATCCGGAAATTGATGATCCTGAGAATTTTTTATGTATCACGAATACCGGTAAAATGATTCCTCAGGTAAAAATAGATGAAAATGAATATTATTATCAAAGAGCAAATCAGACGATTGAACTGATTCAATTAAATCGAGATATGCTTATATATCGAAGAAGAAAAATTATAGAAAAATTAGAATTACAATTAAAAAAACAGGTGCTAAGATATTTGAAAGAAGAAAAATATTTTGAAAATTTGGACTCAAGTTTAAGATTATCTTTTTTTGTATTCTTCGAGTTTTTAGAAGCGCAATTTCAGGAAAGCGAGGAGTTTACTTTGACCAGCTTATGTATATGGAGAAATATTAAAGATATTTTGTTTCGACCAATAGCAAACACTTTGGAGAATGAGGATATTTGTAAGTTATTAGAATATGTACTAGGTTTATACAATAAAGAAAAGAAAAATTATGCAAGTGCTTGAAATTCGTGAAGACAATCTCAAAGAATTGGAACTTTTAAAAACAGTAGAGGCAGGGAGTATTCAGCTTTCTGCTGTCAAAGTATCTCATGACCTGATTAGGATAATTTGCGAAGCTTTAAAAACTTATGGGGCGTCTTTACATAGTTTAAAACTTGAATTATTATTTCCTTCTCATCCTTATAACCATGATTTAAAAAACTTTAACTTTTTAGAATATTGTCCTAATTTAAAAAACTTAGAATTAAAGAGATGTGATATTAACGATTCTATTTTTGCTCATCCTAAATTAAGTGAATTGACTCTGAATGAACTATGGATTGCAGGTAAAGCGAAAGTTCAAATAGGAGTGGATTTAGACTCAGCACTCGAAAGGCTGTATATTTATGATTGCAATTGGTGTGACGAAGAACACAATTCCCTTGGACGTTTATGTATCGGTGTAAAATCAAATTTGAAAGTATTTGAATATTCCGTGGATGAAGATTTTCTGGAATGTGTAGCGGAAATAATTGAAGTAGACTCCTGTCAAAAATTAGAAGAAATGTATATTCGAAACGATTCATATTGGAAGCTTATTCTCAAAGGAAAAATTCCGGTATTACAAAAAGTTTCCTGTGATGGAGGAAGTTACGGACAGTATACACTCAGTACAGTAGGAATAGAGGAGGGGAGTTCTGAGTATTTAGTCAAGCTTCGCGAATCCATGAATTAAAAGGAAGTATTTTTTCTTCCTAAAAACTGATTGATTCCTGCACCTACTTCTGAATCCTGAAAAATATACTCCCTGTAAGATGCAGGTTTACGATTAAGGAAGGATAAATGGATTCTACAAACAAGGAAATAAGCCATGTTCGAATTTTTGATACGACACTGAGAGACGGTGAGCAATGCCCGGGGGCAGCGATGAGCGAAGACGAAAAGCTCGAAGTAGCCCATCATCTTGTCAGACTAAAAGTGGATGTAATCGAAGCCGGCTTTCCGATTTCCTCACCGGTACAATTCAAGGCTGTAAATCGTGTTGCGAGGGAGGTGGAAGGCCCCATTATTGCAGCTCTTGCCAGGGCGAAGCGAGAAGATATTCAGGCTGCCTATGAAGCTTTAAAACCGGCGAAATATAAGCGTATCCATACTTTTCTGGCTACATCTCCTATCCACATGAAGTTCAAACTGGGGAAAGAACCTAAAGAAGTAATCAAAATGGCTGTCGAAGCTGTAAAAATGGCCAGAGAATACGTAGAGGATGTGGAGTTTTCCCCGGAAGATGGAACCCGCTCCGAATGGGAATTTTTACGTGAGGTTTGTGAAGCGGTGATTGATGCCGGTGCCACCACCATCAATGTTCCGGATACTGTAGGTTATTCTACTCCAGAGAATTACGGAGCTATGTTTGATTACCTGATTAAGAATGTGAGAGGAGCCGATAGAGTTATCTTTTCTGCTCATTGTCATAATGACCTTGGTCTGGCTACAGCTAACTCGATTTCAGCTGTGAAGAACGGAGCAAGACAAATTGAGTGCACAATTAACGGGATCGGAGAGAGAGCCGGGAATACAGCAATGGAAGAAGTTGTAATGGCTCTTCGCACCCGTAAAGATTTTTATGGAATTTCTACGAATATAGACACAAGCCAGATTTATCGCGGTTCCTATCTGGTTAGAACTATTACCGGTATGGTAGTGCAACCCAATAAGGCTATTGTGGGAGCGAATGCTTTTGCCCATGAGTCGGGGATTCATCAGGATGGAGTAATCAAAAATAGGGAAACCTATGAAATCATGACACCTCAGTCTATAGGACTTGAATCCAATCGTATGGTACTCGGAAGACATTCCGGCAGAGCAGGTTTTAAAGATAGAATTGTTCGTCTTGGTTTTAATCCGGGTCAGGAAGAACTCGACCGTGCCTATCAGAGGTTTTTAGAAATAGCTGACAAGAAGAAAGAAGTCTTCGATGAAGACCTGATAGCCTTATTTACCATGCAGTCAACTAAATCATCTAAGAGCAAGTTTTCCTTGGAATACTATCATGTAAGCACCGGAAGTAATACGGTTCCCACGGCTACGATTAAACTCAGGATCGGTGAAAATGAAGAATTATTAGAAGAGTCTTCCACCGGAAATGGACCTGTAGATGCTGTTTTTAGAGCGATTGAGAAAGCCACCGGCAAAAGACCTGTCTTAGCCAAGCTTGTGATTTCTCCGGTAACAGAAGGAACCGACGCACTTTCAGAAGCTTCCGTTACGGTTATCGAAGGAGATGTGCGGGTTGTAGGGAAGGGGAGTTCTACGGATATAATACAGGCAACCGCTAACTCTTATATTGATGCTCTAAATCGTCTATGAGTAATTTCTTATTTAATAAAGCCTTATATGATTTGAAAGCCTATGTGCCGGGGGAGCAACCCTCCGGTGAATCACAGGTAATTAAATTAAATACGAATGAAAACCCTTATCCTCCTTCTCCCTGGATACTGGAGGCCGGAGAGAATATCCTATGGGAAGGTCATTTGCGGAAATATCCTTCGCCCGATGGAAAACTATTAAGAGAAAGTATTGCTGAGGTGGAAGAAATTTCTCCTGAAAATATACTTGTTACCAATGGTTCGGATGAGGGACTTGCTATATTATTTAAAGCTATATTAGAAAAAAAAGATAAGCTGATTATGCCATACCCTACATATTCTCTGTATCCTGTACTGGCGGATATACAGATGAATAAAATTGAAATAGAAAAAGTTCCTCTTTTAGAAAATTTGCATCTTCCCTTTTCTGAACTTAAAAAACGTAAGGGCAAATTTATGACCTTTGCCAGTCCCAATGCTCCTACTGGTATATTAGAAAAGAAAGAAGAACTTATAGAACTGGTGAAAAGTTTTCCGGGTATGGTTCTTTGCGATGAAGCTTATATTGACTTTGCACCGGAAGATTCCAGTCTGATTCGCGAAGCTACACACTTAGAGAATCTCGTTGTATCCAGAACTTTCTCTAAGTCCTATTCTCTTGCGGGTCTTCGGGTGGGCTACCTTGTTTCTACCAAAGAGAATATAACACTTTTGAAGAAGATAAAGGATTCTTATAATCTCGGGATGCTGGAACAGGCGATAGCCTGCGAAGCAGTAAGGGACAGGGAGTATTTTTTTCTTTGCCGAAGAAAAGTTTTAAAGACCCGTGAAACTTCAAGAAAATGTCTGGAAGACCTGGGTTTTACAGTTATTCCGAGTGATGCGAATTTTCTTTTTGTAATGCCACCTAAAGGTTTTACGGCGGAAGAGCTATTTCTTTATTTAAAGGAACAGAATATTCTAATTCGCTATTTTAGTGAGGGAACTACTTCCAAATATTTAAGAATTTCCATAGGTATCCAGGAAGAGATGCAAGTGCTACATGAGAAATTAAAGGAATACTTGAAGCGGCATTAGAGAAATTTTAGGAAAGTAGAAGGGAAGGATTTTTTCAGAAAGATACTTTCCCGAATTTGTAAAATGATATTAAAAAACAATGTGGGTATTTTATGCTTGATTGATGATTCCCATTTCCCAGTTTTGGAAGGATATTGAGATCCTGTTATTAAGTAGTTTCTTGAATTAAAAATAACTGGACAAATACATTTATTTCCCAAAAATGAAGTAGCATGGCGAGAAAATTCAAAAAAATTCCTATTGGGAATAGCAACTTCGAAGAAATTATAGAAGAGGGATTTTATTATGTAGATAAAAGCCTGTTTATCCAGGAAATATTGGATTCAGGCTCAAAAGTCAGTTTGATTACCCGTCCCCGACGTTTTGGAAAAACGATCAACCTGATGATGCTAAAAGCTTTTTTTGAATTGGACATGCAAGACTTCAGAGATAGAAAGCTTTCTTCCTTGCAAACAAGCTCCCGGCAGCATCCGAAAGAAAAGCTATTTCATAAACTCGCCATCTGGCAGCAGGGAGAAGAATACACCTCTCATCAGGGCAAATATCCTGTTATTTTTTTAAGTCTGAAGGATTCCAAAAAAAATACCTGGTCGCTTTCTTATCAGCTCCTAAAGCAAATTATTGCTGATGAGTATAAGAAGCATAAGTATTTATTAGAATCGGATTATCTGGACCAAACAGAGAAGAATGATTTTCAAAGAATTCTTACACGGGAAGCAAGTGAATTTATACTTGGAGATTCTTTAAAATCTCTCATCAAACACCTTTATCATTATCATAATCAGAAAGTTATCGTGTTGATAGACGAATATGACTCACCGGTGCATGAAGCTTATGAACACGGCTTTTATCAGGAGATAATAGAGTTCTTACTTTCGTTTTTAGGTGGGGCCTTGAAAGACAATAAAAATTTAGAAAGAGCTGTTATCACGGGTATTTTGCGCGTAACCAAGGAAAATATATTTTCGGATTTGAACAACCCGGACATCATTACCCTATTGAATGATAAATATGCAGATAAATTTGGATTCACAGAAGCTGAGGTCGTAAAATTTTTAAACGACTATCAGCTTGAATACGAAATGGAAAATGTAAAGAAGTGGTATGATGGTTATGTGATAGGAAAGGTCAGTGACATTTACAACCCCTGGTCAATTCTTAATTTTGTTGACAAGCACGAGGAAGGCTTCAAGCCCTACTGGGTGAATACCTCAAGAAATACCCTTATCAACCATTTATTAGCCCATTCTAATAAAGACGTTAAAAATGAATTAGAACAATTGATAGCCAACAATTCCATTACTAAAAGAATCAATAGCCATATTATTTTTTCAGATATAGAAAGGAATAGTGAAGCTTTATGGAGCTTTCTCTTGTTTTCCGGTTATTTAAAAACCACAAAAATAATTCAGGACGGAAAAAATATTCAGTATGAATTAATGATTCCTAATCTTGAGGTGGAATATGTTTTTGAGACTTTTATAGAAGAATGGTTCACAAATTATTTAGCAGATGGTGAAATTACAGTTCTATTTCGTGCATTGTTAAGCGGTGATTATAAAACGGTAAGGCAGGCTCTACAAAAATATGTTTTAGGAGCCATGAGCTTTTTTGATCCAACAGGTAGTGAACCGGAAAAGGTTTACCATGCCTTTGTATTGGGACTACTTGTGAACATGAAAACTCATAGAGTAAAATCGAATCGTGAGAGTGGATTTGGTCGTTATGACATCATGCTAATACCGCTTGACTTAAAAGATGCGGGAGTAGTGATGGAGTTTAAAAAAGTTGAAGAAGAGGATGATGAGACCCTTGACACTGCCTGTGACGCAGCTCTTTTACAAATCGAAAAAAAGCAGTATGAAACTGAACTTCGCGACTTAGGAGTGCAGGAGATTTATAAGTACGGAATTGGCTTCGAGGGTAAGTCCGTAAAGGTGAAATCTGCATAATAGAAAATCATAGTTTGAGAATACAGTGCTTATTATATAATTGATTTTTTAAACGTAGAAGATAAAGGAATTTGTTTTAGTGCAGGATACGTTTATTAGATTTTAGCAAAACAATACTCTTCATTGTAGGATATTTGAACTAATGATAAATTGGGGATAAGTCTTATTTTGAGTAGTATCCAATGGAATTTTTATTTTTTCTCCATTACAAGAATAGAGCTTTTCAAAGACAAGTGATATTCGCCAATAATAATTACCCGGTTCAAAATTCAGTGTAGTTCTCAGGTTTTGCTCTGAAGTCTCTTCTTCCTTTATGATATTTGAAAAATTTACATTTTTAGATATTTCTAAATTATAACCTAAAAATTTTCCGGGTAAACTCTTTCTTTCTTCCGGTGTATTTGTTTCACAAATAGTAGATACATTGCTTCGGGCGATTGAATGGTATTGGTAATCCCAGGAAAATGTTACATCTTCATTAGCAGGAAAAATAGAGTTATGTAATGGTTGTTTAAAATCAACCTGGTTTAAATTATTTTCTATTTTAAAATATGTATTAAAAGTATAATCTTTAGCTGAAGCTGCAAGTCCCAGAATTGTATCCACATTCTCAAGATTTCTTGATTGTTGTTTACGGGATTGTATTTGTCCGTTTACTTTTATTGCAACTTCGTTTTCGGGAAAAAATTCTACTTCAGTTTCTTTACAAGCAGATTTGTTTTCAAAAACAAGTGTAACTAACCATAAGAAATCACCGGATGGCAGATCTAAAAATAGCTCCTGTATGGTTTCCGGTGAAAACATAGAATACAGGAAAATTGCATTTTTATATTGGTTTTTTGTCTTATCATTTTTTTTATATATGTATAATTTGTAGCCTTTAAATGTTCCACCATATTTCCATAGAAAATCTTTTTCATAATAAGACTCTGCACACTTATCCGCACTATTAGCTAAATTTGGATTGTCTCCCAGATAGTAACCCATATACTTCCATTGAAAAAAAGTTTTTAGTCCACTGGCCGAACTAAATTGAGGGGATGGTTCTGAAAAAAAAATGGTATCAGCAGATTCACCGTATCTTGACAAATCAAATATTATGAGAGTTTCCAGGTCGGATCTGAAAGGTTGCTGGGGTCTCGAAGTATTTAAACAGGCAAAGCCCAGTAATAAAGTCATAAAAATGGCTTTGAATTTTATCAATGCTTGTTTTGAAATTAAACGTTCATTGAAATTCTTATATTGTTTATTAAAATATAAATAGGAAAGTGGAATTGAAATCAGACAGATAAGGTCAGAGAAATCTGCATAACCCTTTGCCCTTTCTCCCCAAAAAAACTTTGTAAAAGCCGTATTAAACGCCTGATTTACATTAATCGATATAAACAAAATTATAGTGAATCCAAGAGAAAAAAGGAAGAGCGCTTTTATTCGCCAATAGTTGAAAATGTCCAAACTCTTAATTAGGATAGCTAAAAAAATTGGAAAAACAAATAGACTTGTAAAATCACTTAATTTTCCGGTAAGCCAATTAGCATAAAAGTTTTTAAGATATAAATCGTTAGCTATCCAGATTAAAACGGATAATATATAAATAGGAGTATAAAAATAATGGTAGATGATATTCATCAATATACCCTTCCTTCTAATGGCTCTGAAAAATTCCAAAAAGATACCGGTTGTAGAGTACAGGCTACAATACGGGTCAAGACAATTGTAGAGATAAATTTGGGATCATATTCTTCCCAGTAAATATTTCCTGTAGGGGTTTGTTGAGGAATTGGACATGGAGCAGCGGCCAATGCTTCAAGGCATAAATCTACAGAGGCTGTCAGGTATACAATATATTTAGAACGATTTTGGCTTGAAATACTGCTATATTCATCATTACCAAGATCTGAAATAATATAAGCTCGACCTGTATTGTAGCCACATTGTATGGCTTTAATAAAAACAGTTCTTTTAATTTTTTTTTCGGCCTCGTACTTTTTTATTGTATCTGGACCATCTATAGTTACCGAACAGGAAAAAAATAAAAAAGAAAGGTATAAGTTAAAAGAAATAAAATTTATAAGTTTCATTACAGCTTCTTCTACAATAATCATTAAGTCCGATGCAACTTGCCAGGAGGAAATTATTAAAAGTATTGCCAGGAGTTGAATTAATCTCAGAAAAATTATGGAGAATATCCAATTGATAGGATGCTACATCTGTTCCGTAGCATTTAATGTATAAATGGTTACCATTATTTTTATTCAAAATTATATTTTGTGAATTCGAGGACAATGGATAATTAGAAATATAAGAGGAACTTGTAATCGCAGTTTTCAGAGATAGTCTCTGAGTCGTAATATAAGCATTGCAGATGGCACCTGTACTTGAAAGAGAGATATCTAAAGAGAAGAAATCGGGATTGAAAGGTGTTAAAGAAAAATAGTAAATATCAATGTCAGTTGGCGAGTTTATACTTCCTGTTCTTCTGATATTGATCAGATTGGTTATATTTTCTGCTGAGTTAAAATACTGGAATGGGAGAGGAGAGTAAATCGCATTTTGGAAAGTATCACCTGCGATAGAACTTTCTTCGGCTGGCTCTTCTTGTATATAAGTTTTTGTAGAATTATCATTTATACTATAGAGTAGCTGAGATTTTGGAGTGTTGCTATTTCTTATTTCATCTAAAATATAAAAACCAATAACACAATCGGATTCAGAAGAATCACAATAATTTCTTTCGTAGCAGGCCTGACGCCCCGGCAAATTGGCATGGCATTGGAATATAAGGAAAATGAGTATAAAAATAAAAACTTTATAGATATTTAATTTTTTCATAATATCTTTTCGAAGCTCAAACAGTTTGGCCGGTTTCGCCTAATCGTGACAAGAATAGAAAAGACCCGTGGTTTTGTAAAGTCTTAAAAGCATTTTGTCTTTTTCTGAATGGAAGCAAAGTTGACGTGTAATTCGGAGAGTTTGGAGTGGATAAAGCCTGTATACAAACCATCTCGAAAAGTGGGATTACGAAGATAGGTAAACACTGGATATATCCTGCTTCTATGCTTACAGCGTGTCTTAAAACAGGCTTATCTATTAAAGAAAAGCAAGCTGCAAGAGCCTGTAGCTTCATTTTCAGACAGGCTCTTATAAAAAACTAAAACATATTCCCTACATCTAAATTGAAGCCTTCGATAGTTTTGATACTTCGATACTAAATTTATTATAAAAGTAATAAATTTCACTCAGCAACCGAAGGCAGAGGGAGTTCGAACAGGTAAGTATCTATCGCGACAAATGCAATGCAGAAGAAGCTCACCTAATTATCTTTGACAGGACAAAAGATAAGCCCTGGGAAGAAAAGCTTTTTATGCGGGAGATGGAATATACTGGTAAAACAATTTACCTCTGGGGAATATGAAGCGCTTGATTTTACTCACAGAGGAAAAATTTTATAATCCGGCCAATCGTAAAAAGACTTGATTCTTTTTGATACCGGGACAAAGTAAACCTGTTTATGAAGCTTGTTTTGTTTACAGCAAGGTATTATTCCCTTTTTACTTCCTTACTTTTTTTCTTGGGTTTGATTCAGTCCTATTTTTTGTTTCGGCCTTTTTTCCCGGAGCTTATTTCAGGGAAGATGATTCCCTATCTTGACTTAATTTCTATTCCTTTCCCTATTTTTTTCTTCTTATTTTTTCTTATCTGGTTATATTTTTTTTCTTATTATAACTATTCCCTTCAAAGGTTATATTTTTATTCAGCTTCGTTCTTCGGACGCTTTTTACGCTGGATGAAGAGTGGAAGCCGTCCTTTTTTTCTTGTCTTTATTTTGTCCGGTCTTTTATTAATGTTACATGATTACCTGCTTAAATTATCCAGCTCTCAATTTATTCGGGAAATTGATTTACAACAGATATACAGTGAAAAGGTTCAAAACCAGCTATTAGATACCATTCGAACGATACGTTTGATTCAACTCAGTGACATTCTTCAAGCAGGAACCTTTTTGAAAATTCTGGCTATGTCGGTGATCTTACTTTTTATTTATCAAGCGATACAGGCCAGAAAACGTATTCATGTAAGCCCCTTTGAAAATTTAAGTGGAGATGAATCAGTTAGTCTCTATTTGAATGGCCTGGCTCCGAGTCTGATGGGAGAGTTTTCTTTTCTTACTACTTTATACCGTATTATTGATGAGGCTGCTTCGTCTCGTATCAGGGGCAATGTAATTGAAGCCGGTTTGAGTATTGAAGATATAGGAAAAGCCCTGAAAGAAGTAACCGGTGGAACCAGTGTTGAAATTAGTTTCGGTCCCATTAAAATTCCTCTCGCTTCTATTCTGGGGATTATTGCAAAATTGGTTCAGGGGCCTCGCCTGCACGGTCTGGTTTTACGGGAAGGAGCCAAACTTTGCATGATTGCGAATATTAGCGGAGGAGGGATGAAAGGTTCCTGGAAAGTAGAAAGTCCTTATCCTTCAAATTCGGAGTCTCTATCCCAGGCATTATATAGCATGACCGAAGAACTCTCTTACCGAGTTTTTACTGATCTCGTAAATATAGGAACGAAACGTTGGAGAGCCGTCCGGGACTATACGAAAGGCCTGCGAAAGTACAGGGATACTCTTCAGATGAATCGACAGAAGAAAATTCTTTTATATGAAGCCGAAAAGAATTTCTTAAATGCTCTGAGAGAAGATCAGGCTTTTTTTGCCTGTCATTATAATCTCGGTATTGTGTATAGAGACCTGGGAAAAATTGAGGCAGCTGAAATTTCGTTTCGAAAAGCAATCGCAGCAAACCCGAGCCATACCGATTCCTTTTATGCCCTGGCTCTGTTATACCGACAGAAGAAAAAATACGATGATGTTATTTTATACTGTAAACAAATTTTAAAAATTAAATTAGAAGATGCTAAAGTATGGGATTTATTGGCTCTGGCTATGGATAGCCTGGAAACAGATCTGGCAATAGCTGATAAATCTAAATTAAGAGATTGCTTATATATTCGCAGAGTTTCTGTTTATATTGCCTGGAAGTATCTTTGTAGGGCTCGTTTTCGGAACCAGAAAGATAGAGTGTATGTGGAGACTGCCATTTCCTGTTTGCGTAACTTAGGACTTACTCAAAAACTTCTAAGTTATAAGAAAGCCATTTATACCCTGCAACAGGCGGTTTCTTTTAATCCTGTAGAGTCTTCGGTATATTATGATTATGCGATATGCTTAAAAGAAAGCTCTGATCTGGATAGGGCCAGGGAAGCCTTGCATACCGCTATTGGCATTGAAGACAAGGAAGATTATAGAATTGAACTTGCTCTTATTTATGCTGCTTTATATCGAAAACAGAAGAAGGAAATGTTAAAACTGGAAAATAAGAAGGCAGCTCTTTATTGTTGTGAGATAAGCTTACAATTTCCTTCCAGGCTGAACGAAAAGCAACTTGAAAAGCTATCCCAGGTTTATGCTTTAATCGAGGAACCCGAAAAGAAAAAGAGTCTTTCTTATATTCGGACTGCAAATGCCTGCATCGAAAATGAGAAAGTCGAACCTTTAAAAATATATTATAAAACACTAAATCATAAACGTCATGAATTAGCTGATGAAATTCAAAAAGGAAACCGTTCCCTCGCCCTACAATGGGCTTTTGCCAGGCTACAGTTTCAACTTTCCAGGGCCCTGTTTCGCCTGGGTCAATATGAAAAGGCAAAAAGTCTGGCAGAAGAAGCGATAGTTTTATTAGCAGAGAAACATAAAAAGGAAACAAGAGAACTCTTATATTATAGAGACCTTGCTCTCTTCTCATTTTATTTGAAAGATTTTTCCTCAGCTATGCTGTATCTCGAACATGCTTTATCTCTTTTTCCTGATTCAGATAAAGTTCATTTATTAATGGGTCGGGTCTTTTTGGCGATGGATAATTTGGATAAGGCTGAAGCCGAGTTTGAAAGAGCTTTCAATCACAAACCTAATGCGGATAGTCTTACCTATATAGGAAGAATTTATTATATACGTAGTGAAACTTTATTAGATAAATCTGAAAGACGAAAAGCTATAGAAAAGGGGATTGAATTCAACCATTATGCCCTGGATATTTTAGAAAGTGACTCGCTTATTTCCGGTGATAGTATTGCATTACTTCTCGAACGGGGGAAACTTCACTACTGGTTGGGTTTTTTATATATGAAAAGTAATCGAACCGATCAGGCGATAAGTCACTTAAAAATAGCAGTGAATCTGGGTGCTTATCCGCATGAGTCAAGAAGTTTTCTTGGCTTGCTTTTTACTCTGAATCATAAATATAATGAAGCTGAGGAAATTTTATCAGCCTTACTGGATGAAATGAAAGATAAGTCCTCCGATCCGGAAAGTATGGAAATTTACTTTCGATCTCTTTTATATTATCTTATCTATCACTCTGAAAGAGAAATTCCTTTAAAGAATGAATCCAAAATCTTTCATAAACTCGAAACAGCCTTTACTTCTAAAAAGAAAAGCGATCAGGCACTTTTTTATGATGTGAAAGGCTGGTATTTCATTCGAGTCAAGGGCCTTCTCGATGAGGGAATTGATGAGATTAAGAAGGCAAGAAGTCTTGAGTTTGATTTTTATTCGGAATACCACCTTGCTTTTGCTTATTATTTAAAGGTAAAGAATGGGAACCCCGCTTTTACCCCTCTTGCCGAGTTTCATTGTCAGAATGCTGTGGAAGCCGATGAATACGGGCATATCCAGGAACGCTTGAATCACCTGAAAGAACTTTTGGAATGGGACATTGTAAATCCGGAATAGACAAAAAATAGACTTGAAATTTATCCGAGTTTCTCCAATCTGAAGGGGGAAAGAGGTGAATTTTGAAAGGAAAAGACCTGGATATAAATACCGGTTTACAGGAAAATTTTGAAGGTAATGCAAAGACGAGAAAAATTTTTCTTTTACCCTTTGATCTAAAAGCGAAGGATTTGAAGAATACATTTATAACTCCTTCCATAATACGTAAAGCCAGGAAAAAAAGTGAAGAAGAAAACCAATTACCTCCTCAGATAGAAAGTAAAAGAAACCGAATTTTTAATCCGGAACTTAAATCTTTAATCGGAAAGGTAACAGCGTCTGAAACGGAAACAGATTCAGAAAAAAGGGAAGAACTTCCGGAAGAAGAGAAAGAGGAGCCTGAGGGAAAGGTTTATTTTTCTTCCCGGGAAGAAGAGGAATTATCTATTTTCTACAAGGTACATGTCCTCGGAAAACAGAAGGAAGGGCTTCAACAGTTTTTTGAGAAACTTATAAAACGTTATTCTTCTGAGGTTTTTTCTCTTAATTATTTTTCAGCTTTTACATCCTGTTTTATTCCTTTTGTTTCTTCAGGCTTTGATCAGGATATGAAATTGAATTTCATGTTTGATAAGAATGATAAAGTTTTCAAACCTGAGGAAGTCAAAATTCAGATTATCAGTATAGATGATAAAATGAAAGCAGATCCTTACTTTCAAAAGAAGTTCTCTAAAAGAAGTCTGGAAGAATTTAACTATTTACAGCAATTATATTTTCATTTTCCTCCTGTAGAATTTACGCTTACCTTATTTTATAGTTCTGAGCCAAAAACTATGGATTTGGAGCCTTTATACGAAGAAGTCTTGCAGGCAAAAGAGCTAATTATTCCGGTAATTAATAAAGAAGAAGAGCAGAATTTTCATCTTGAAAGTTCCAGACGGGATGCCCTCAATAAACTAATGCTGAGTTTGAAACATCATACCCGTGATGGAGCCTTATCTTTTTTTATAATAAAAGTAAAATTTTCCCTGCTATCCGAAAAGGACATTTTTAAAGAAGAGGAGCGTAGGAAGTTATTAGAGGATGTAAGTGTTCTTCTCAGGGAGAAAGAAGTGGTTTTGGAATTTTCTGCTCATTCGTTTATATTCATGGCAGTAGAAAACCGTAAATTAGAAATCGAAGAATTCCTTAATAGGAGATATGGAAATCGCTTAAATTTTATTTTACAATCCCATAAGTATCCGGAAGAAGGAAGGAATCTGTATATGTACTTTTAATATGAGACAAGTTTTACTTTTAAGTATTTTTTTATTTTCTCATATACTTTTTGCAGAGGGGAAACATGAAAAGTTAAGTCTTCTATATAGAAAAATTCAAGACCTTCAACAGGAAAAAAAGTATACTGAGAGTCTTCCATACATTCAAAAATATCTTAGTTTACAAAAAGAGAATATTAGCCTTCAATTGATTTATGCAACATCTCTTTTGTTTCGAAGTGATTTACCCGTAATTCATGCTGAAGATAATGTGTATGATAAGGAGGAGAAAAGGCAGGTTTTACATTCAAACTATCAAAAAGCCTCTTTTCTTTTTGCAAAAAATATTTCCCTACTGCTTAAATTATATCCTCCACCGGATGCTAACTTGAACGAACAAAAAAAACAATTCCTCCAAAAAAAACAGGAAGAGATTGCAAAATACTATTTTTATCATGCTCTTTCAAATGTTTATCTTCAAAAATATGATTTCGCAATTCAGTTATTTCAGAAGAGTATTCGTCATTATATACATAAAGAAGCTTATTATAATATAGCTTCCTTATATGAGGAAATGGGAAAATACTCAGAGGCCCGGATTTATTTTCAAAAATATGAAGAGGTAAGCAGGTGAAAGAAAAGAGCAGGCGTTTCCAAATTCTTTTTTCTGAACTGGAGTTTGAAGTTTTACGTAAAGAAGCAGAAAAAAGAAATATATCCAGTGCGGAGCTTATCCGTTACAGTTTGCAAAATGAGCTTCAGCTTCACTCTTCCTATGACAGGTTAATGGCTTTGAGAGGCCTGTTTGAATTAGAGATCTTATGAAATACCTCTTAACGTACCCGGTTTTAAGACTTTGCATTGAGAAGAATAGACAGGAGAAACAGGAACTGAAGCTTTTTCTTGAGAAAAGTATACAACAAAATCAAAAACTTTTTGCATCTGCATATTCTCTCATGGAATTAGCAAAGGAAATTGAGGTACCTTCGGAAAAAAAACAGGTTCTGAACTATTTCCATACAATTCTGGAAAAGATTTTTCCCCTGAATCCGGAAGATCTAATGTTTATTCCTTCGTATAAAGAAAAATATGGTATTAATGATAGAGAAGCACTGGAACTTATTGTTAGCCATGCAAATGGAATTGATAAGATAATAGATACGGGACCCCGCCTCGAAAAGCAGGGTCTTATTCGTGTAGAGAAAGTTTATTCTTCTGATACATAAGATGGAAAAGTATAAATTACGGGTTTGGAAGGTTTACTTTTTTGATCCTGACCCAGTTTTCTTTGAAAATTAAAGAAGCGGTTATAGGAACTCACCTTGAAATAATAACTGATCCCTCTTTTAAATGTAAGAAGATTTCTGTCCGCCTGTAGTTCTGCATTTCTATAGATGGTATCATTATCAATACAAAAAGTCAGGGCAGTATATTCATTATCCAAGTTTCTTCCTTCCTGTAAACCTGTAATTTTATTTCCACCGGCATCCATATAAATACTCGCAACCATGCGATCGGGGTTTATACCATAGTGGATGACATAACCACCCCCTTCTTTAACCTCGTCTTCGTGGTTTGAATTCCAGGCAAGACAAACTTTTAATTCATCTCTGTAAGTTTTTTTCCGGGTAATACGCAGGCCAGTGGGAGGATCCGGTGGCTTGGATTCAAGATACTTTAATTGTACACTTTTTAAAGAAGGTGTGAATCTTCCACTATAATCAGAACGTAATATTGCTTTCCATTGATAGTATTGAAAGCGGGGTCGTTCTTCCTCTTCAAAACGTTCTGCCTTTTTCCATACCGGTTCTTTGGAATCTTCTGCGAAGATGGTATCGGAAAATCTGTACAGAATTTCGTAATGGGTTCCTTCCGGTTGTTCTACCGAGTATTGTAAATGTATAGGTAAAGCATTCGAATACTTCGTTCTTAGAACCGGGGATAGGGCCTCTCCCAAATACTGGCTGGCTGTCGCGGCAATAGGATCATACTTAACTTTTTTATAGGGAATGGTTAGAAACTCAAAATCGGGTTCTCCTTCACCAACAAAGAAGTTATCCATTTTTCCATAAAAGTTCTTACCTATATAAAAAGGACTTGTGTCATTCGAATGAAAACCGAAAGATAATACGGTTGAGTCATAAGTGCTTTTCACCGCCAGGAAAGAATCTTTTCGTATCCCGTTTTCAAAAAGTTCAACCTTACCGTCTGTAGGGTTTATGGTTATGACCACATGTGTCCATTCTCCGGAGGGTAATTTGTCGGAACTTTTTAGTAGAAAGCTTTTACTAAATCCTTTTCCAAAATGAAAAAGATTTTGGAAATAAACTTCTATATGATTGTTAATTACATTACATTCCAGACCAAATTTCTTCCCCATTGTGATATAGGACTTTGAAATCAGGTTTGAATTTTTTTCCAGGACTCCGGGAATCAGAAAAAAAGAAATATAGAAAGTCTCTGTTATCGAAGATGAGCCTAATAGGTGATGATTTGGGTCTATCGAAATGAAACTATTTTTCGCTGAAAAGGAAGCGTAACGTTTTCCCATTCGGTTTTCTGATTCTACGACCGAATAGTTTGATTCAAGGACTTTATACTTTCCATTTTTATCCTGCAAGTCGGAAGGATTATTATTTTCAAAGTCCAAAAACAATTCAGAGGGAGTAAAATCACTTTTCTTTAGTTCCAGCCTGTATTCTTTGGAATTGACTCGAAACGTTTTCAGGCCTTTTAAATAAATACCATCAAAGCCGTGTTTTGTAAGGGAGCCAAAACTAAATTCTCCACCGAATACAGAACTAATCAAGAGGAAATAACAAAAAAGAAGTAGAATTCTCATCATATATCCAGTAAGTCGATTCTTCTCTGGTGTCTTCCCCCTTCAAAAGGGGACTTTATCCAGGTTTGAACAATTCTCAGGGCAAGATCTTTTCCTAAAATCCTTCCACCTAAAACCAAAACATTAGCATTGTTATGCCTGCGGGACATTTCTGCGGTATATTCATCATGACAGAGGGCTGCCCTGATGCCTTTTACTTTGTTGGCTGCCATCGAAGCTCCAATCCCGGTTCCACAAAGAGATACAAGGCCCTCTACTTCACCCTCTAAAAGCTTAAGACAAGCTTTGCGGGTGATTGTTGGATAATCCACTGAATCAGTATTATTTGTGCCATAATCAAGTACCTCATATTCCTGTGAGAGACTTGATTTCAGATATTCTTTGAGTTCAAACCCACCATGATCGGAAACGAAACCTATTTTTTTCATAATTCTTTTTCCTGAAATGATTCAAATATAATAAAAGCATTTCGTCAAGCCCATATCAGGGCTTTTAGTTTATACCATCGGACGATTTGGGAGAATTGCTAAGTTTATTCAGGATTCTATTTCGAATCTCGGGTTTTAAAGAAGAATAGAAAGAGAAATGAAGACGGTACAGGGAATGATAGAGGTTTTGAAAATCGCTAAGTTTAGGGTTTGAGGAAGAAGATTCATTTTCCAGCAGGGATTCCGAATTGAGAAATAAGAGTTTATAGATTCTATATTTGCTCCTATAAAAATCGGAAAATTTTTGCAAATCATCTTTTGTCACAGGAATTTCTTTCTGAATCGAGAAGAGCCAGCGATTGTAATTTTCGAGGGTTTCGAAAAAGAGTTCCTTATACGCAGTGAAGGCTCTCTTTAGGTGCATACTTTCTTTTTCGCTTAATTTCAGAGAGTGCAGGCAGTCATGAAAATTCATCCTATTCTTTCCATTCATAAGAGAAACTTTTTGTATTTCTTCGAGACTTTTTTTCAGATTTTTTCTTAAAAAATGATTTTCTTGAAATTTAAATTTAGAAGCCCGGGAATCCAGATAGCAGACCTCAATTTTTTTGGATAAGTCACCCGGCTTTTGAAAAAGGAAGAATAAAGGAGAGGAGTTCAGATAAAAAAAGGGGAAGAGAAAAACTCCCGTGCAAAGAAACGCTCTTCTCACGATACGGGTACCATTTGTTCTACAAATTCTCCGATTTCAGCTACAGCAAGCTTGGCTTCCGGAAAAACAGCCTGAAAAGCCTGAAATACATGTATCATTTCGTCCCAGATGGTAATTTTAGACTCAAGTCCGCATTCTTTTGCACGAGCATGAAGCCGTTTTGAATCGTCGAGAAGAATTTCATGGCTCCCAACCTGGATAAGAAGAGGAGGAAGTCCACTCAGGTCGGCATTTATAGGAGAAGCTAAAGGGTGAGCGGGATCGGTACCATTCAAGTAGCTGCGAGAAAATTCCTTTATGGCGTAAAGGTTTAGCCAGGGGTCCAGAGAAGCGTTATAATCTGTAGATTCCCCTTTGCATTCAAGGTCTACCCAGGGAGATAAAACAAAAGAAGATGCAGGCAGGGGGAGCTTTCTGTCTCTCAGGCTGATAAGGGTGGCTATGGCTAAACCTCCACCGGCAGAATCTCCTCCTATTACTATATCTTCCGGCCGAATCCCGCGATTCAACAGGGCTTCATAGCCTCTTACTGCATCTTCAATGGGAGCTGGAAAGGTATGAAGGGGAGCTTTTCGATAATCCGGAATTATAGCCCTGGCTTTTATAGTAGAAGCAATTCTATAGGCAAGATTTCTATGTGTAATAGGTGAACCAAGATGGTAGCCTCCACCATGCAGGTAGTATAGTACTTTCGTTCCATCAATGAGCCTGTCCCAGACCCATAAAGCCGGTATTTCTCCAGCAAGAGTGTCTTCCTGCATACGGAGAGTTTCCGGAACCGGGACAAATCGAGCATAGCTGTCGAGAACTTCTTTTCCGACTTTTCTCGGGATTATATCTCTTGCAAATATTACTCTGGATAGACTTAAAGCATTTTTTAAAGCAAAACTCATTAAACTCATTCGCCAGCAATTCCTTTTTTAGGGAAGTAAGCGAACACTGCTGGTTCGCTTAGAGTTAAAAAGCTTCCCGGTTTTTTTATAGATACCCTTTTTCCGATTTTTTGCTTCTGAGTAAAAAGATGTAAATGAAATTTTTAAAAAAAAAGACTGATAAATGTTATAGAAACTCGGAATGAGAATTCGGATATTATTTATTACAGAGAATAATTTTCTTAATTACTCGGATTGTTGAATTAATTCTTGCCCTTTGATTCATGCAGTCTATTTTGTTTTATGAAAAGGTAATTTTTCTGAATGGATGAACAAGAAATTAAGAATAAACTAATAGATAAGGACGAATTAATCAAGCAACAGGCTTCTATTATTAAGGATCTGGAAGCACAATTAATCGAATTAAAAGAGAGTCGTAAGCCATTTTTAGGAAAATTGCTTCAGCATATAAAAGGAATTAAGCATTCAAAGAAAGATAAATTACTTACTGAAATACAGAGAAGTATGGGAGCTCTTATCATTGAAAGTGAGTATAAACTGAGGACAATTTTTGACACATTGACCGAGGGAGTTGCTTTAAATGAATGTATTTATAATGATAAAGGAGAAATGATTGATTACCGGATACTCGAAGTAAATCGGGCTTTTTATTTAACTGCCGATTTTGTCTCATCTCAGGTAGTAGGGAATGTGGCTACTAAGCTTTATGGGATGTCCGAAGAGGAAATTCGAAAATTTTGGATGAGTCATAAGCATCAGGAAGAAACTATCTTCTCTGAATATACAAGTCCTCTTAAAGGAAGAACATTCTTTATTGCCACGTCTCCTTTTTATCAGGATCATTTTGTTACTTCTTTTTTTGATATTACCGACCTTAAGGAAGCTGAAAAAAAATACCGAATTATTTTTGAAAAAATGTCAGATGGTTTTGCCATTGTAGAAAGGAATCAGCAAGGTTCTTCTATTTTTATTGAAGCCAATCAGGTATTTGAAGTTCTAACAGGAAAGAGTAATGCAGAACTGATAGGTCAAAACTCCAGGGAAATATTTCAGGATTTAGATTTAAACATTTTTAAGGAAATTTCTCAGAAGCTGAGTGAAACTGATTATGTAAATTTTGAGTTTTATTACGAACATACAAAAAAGTATCTTGAAGTTCATTTGTATGCAACTCAAGGAAAGCAGGTAGCTGTTATTTTAAGGGATATAACAGAACGAAAAGAATATGAGATGCAGCTAAAGAAAGCAAAGGAAGAAGCTGAAGCAGCAAACCGATTAAAGGGAGAATTTCTGGCAAACATGAGTCATGAAATTCGAACTCCTATGAATGCTATTTTAGGTTTTACTGAAATATTAAAAGAAAAGTTAGAAGGGGAGGACTTATATTACTCTTTTTTAATGGGAATTCAAAAAAGTGGTGAAAATCTAATATTATTAATTAATGATATACTGGATATGTCTAAAATTGAATCCGGTAAAATGGAATTGCTCTATAAACCGGCAAGCATTCGAGTTATTGTGGAAGATATTAAAAGAATCTTTCAAATTTCAATAGAGCAAAAAAAGCTAAGCTTTAATGTATATATTGATCAAAATTTACCTGAATATATCTATCTGGATGAAATCCGTATTCGCCAGATTCTATTTAATTTAATAGGTAATGCTATTAAATTCACAGAAAAAGGTTTTGTGAATCTTAGAATCAAGGCTATTATTCGCAGGTTTGACCTGGATTTGTCTATAGAGATAGAGGATAGCGGTATAGGAATTGAACCATTGGAGTTAAACCAAATTTTTGAACCTTTTCGTCAGCAAAAAGATCAATCTCCTATTTACGGAGGAACCGGTCTTGGTCTATCGATTACGAAAAGGCTTTTAGATATGATGCACGGAGAAATTGAAGTTCAAAGTGATAAAACACGGGGTTCTAAATTTTCTATATATTTGAATAATCTAAAAATCGCAGAAACTGAAAAGGAAATTAGCCTGAGCCCAAAAATTGAATCTATAGATATACAGGAAAGCAAAATTCTTTTAGTGGAAGATGTAGAAACAAATCGAGAAATTATTAAAAAGTATTTGAATTCTTATAAAATAAGTATTACAGAAGCTGAAAATGGAAAGGAAGCTTTGCAGTGTTTGGAGCAACAAACATTTGATTTGATTATTATGGATTTAATGATGCCGGTAATGAGGGGAGATGAAGCGATTTTAAAGATCCGAACCGATGCAAGGTTTCAGCATATTCCGATTATTATTCTTACTGCTTATTCTAAAGATGCTCTTTCAAAAGGAATTCATGGTTTATATGAAAGCTATTTGCGAAAACCAATTAATAAACCCAATTTGATTTTAGAAATTGTAAAATTTCTTCCTTATTTTAAAAAAGATGGTGCTTTAAGCCTGAAAGCCGAGATTAAGAATAATGCATTTGAGAATTTATGTTTGAATGCCTGGGATATAAGCTTTAAGAACTTTTTTATAAGCTGGTATGAGAGTCATACCTTTGCTATAAAAAAAGTAAGTATAGGAGGCTTGAGAGGGCCAGTAAAAGAATTATTAGAAGAATCTAAACAAACAGGACAGAAGTCATTTATTCGCTTCTGTTTTGAACTTCAGGAAGCTGTTTATGGTATTGCCATTGACCGTTTAAAAGCACAATTGAATATTCTTTCGGAGGCGTATTGGTTCATTAAACAGAGTTCTTAAAAAGAAGATTTGGTGAAGGCAAGCGAACCATTACTGGCTCGCCTGCAAAACTGTTTGTGCTTGTAATTGAATTTATTTTTTCTTTTTCTTTTTTTTCTTCTTCTTTACATCTTCGTCGTCATCATCATCATCGTCATCGTCATCATCATCTTCATCATCTTCATCATCTTCATCATCATCATCATCTTCATCATCTTCATCATCATCATCATCTTCATCATCTTCATCATCTTCATCATCATCAAGCTGCCATTCGGTGACGAGATAGTCCAGGAAATCTTCTTCTTCCTCGGATAGGTCATCAACACCAATTATTGTTTCTATATCCTGGGTAATTTTGGCCAGTAAGGAGTTACTGAGATAATCACCTAAAAGTTCAACAGATTCTTCTAACAAGTCTTCATCTTTCTTATGCTTTTTACAGAATTTTAGAATTTTCTTAGCATCATAATCACTGCCTAAGAGTTCCAGGATTTCGTCCATATACTCAGAAAGAGCATCGTATTCTTCTTCACTGAGTTCTCCGTCTGCTTTGGCGGCCTGCAGGATAATTAGACCGATACGGTATTCGAGAGGGTAGTCTCCCATAGCATCCAGCATTTCTGCATAATCTTCATCACTCATATTTGCAAGCTCTGTGTCATAATCGCCCAGAACGGATGCATCATCTTCGTCGAACCATAGTTCTTCATCTATAGGAATATCTTCGATACGGTTAATTATCCAGCTATCATTAAAATTTCTTTCTTTATCCATCAGATATTTATAGGGAATATAGCAATATCCATTATCTCCCCATTTTGTACCCCAGGAATTTCGAATGATAAATACTTCTTCATTATCTGAATAACCCACACAGAGCATGATGTGTCGACCATGTTGACTGGCCTGTGCTTCTTTCGGAGTAGGCATGGGAACCAGACCTTTTGCTTTATGTGAGCTAAAGGACTGATAGGTTAAAGTTCCAAAGATGATGGGGTTTCCTTCTGCCAGACAATTCTTCCAGATGTCGAGGTTAGTAGGAACATAAGAAAAATCTTCCACTAAAAATTTGGAAGCTTCTTCATAGGCTGCTTCAGAAGGTTCTTCGTTGACATTACTAAGCTCATAAGGCCAGGTGTCTTCCGAGCAAGCACCAAGTTCCTCGAGACTTTTTATGGAATTGAAAATGGATGAGCCGGTATCTTTTATTTCCTCATTCTCTCCGACTCTTCTTTTTCGTGCATTATAGTAAATGAATAAACGGCTAACATTGAAGGAGTCTTCTCCGAGATACCTCTTGGCGAGGTACTCATACGCTCCGGCGACACCGTTTGCTGTGCAGCTACTCGCTTTGGACTGATCTTCTACATCGGTCATGTATTTCCGCAGGTCTACTTTTTTGGGAAGCTTGCCGCCTTTTATTTTTCCGGGTTCGTAAACCTTATAGTTATCTGAAGCATATTCGGGAACATAGCCAGTTACAACTATTTCACTTCCATCGGCCCGGGTGATTACAAACTTTTCTTCTGCCATTTTTTCCTCTGAAGCTTGAATGTTAATCCCAACATATACATGAAGGTCATTTAGAAGAAAAGCGAAATTTATTTCGGAAAAGGAGTATTAAATGGAAAACTGTTTACCACAGCGTAATAATACACCCCGTATCATAGTAATGATATGCTCTGTATTATAGTAATGATATGCTCTGTATTTCAGTGATATGCAGGAGGGAGAATTATATGAAGTCTTCCATTTCTTTGAGTTCTTTTTCTGTAAACTGGTAGAGGTCAGCCGGTCTTCCCCCTTTTTCTGTTACCATTCCTCCTTTTTCTTCAGCTTTTTCTATGAGTCCAATTTTGACGAGCTTACTTCGAAAGTTGGAACGATTCAATTCTTTTCCGAGGATAGATTCGTACAAAGACCGAAGTTCGTCTACTTTAAATTCTTCCGGCATCAGGTAGGAAGCAATATTGGTATAGCGTAGCTTTCCTTTCAAGCGCTGTTGTGCTGTCTGTATAATTTCATAGTGGTCAAAGGGTAGTTCTTTGGGTTCAAGTCCGGAAATCTTTTTCCAGCTTGTATTCTCATTTCCGGGGATGTTCTGGTTTGTAAGGGCTAAGTAGGCAACGCTGATAGTTCTTCCCCTCGGATCCCGGTAGAGTGCGTCGAAGGTGGCCAATTGTTCCATGTATATCCCGGATAGGAGGTTCTTAGAAAGTCCGGTTTTGGACTTTAAAGCTCTCAGGGCTGCTTCTTTTAAAAACTCATTGGTCTTTAGAGCTACGCCGGGAAGAGCGAGAGCATTCGGAAAGGGAGCCTCCGCTCTTTTCTGTAAAAGTACGCAAAGTTCAGTGTCCCTGGGAGAAAGTAAAACGACATCCACCGCCAGGGTCGGTTTTTCTAAGAAAGAAGAAGGCTTTGAATCGCTTAATTTCATGATTAATGTTAAAATAAAATAAAACTTAATTTGCTGCAACTATAAAAATAATAGAAAAAATACTTGCTTTTATTTTAGTTTGGTTATATAATAACCAAACATAGGAGAAAGAAAATGAAACCGCAGACAAACCTTTTAGAGAAGAATGCTTCCGCTCTTACCTGGGCAGACGAAGAGAGAAATCCGCAAGATCCAGTGGAGGTGTTTGCGGCCGGAATTCGGAATCATAACCTTGCCAATACGGCTTACCCGATAGCCCACCGAAAAACGATCTGGGACTATAAAGTCAGTGAAGAGCGGTACGAAGAGCTTTTGTCTTCTTCTTTCCGGGCTTTTGAGGAAATCGGTCTTTATATGCACATTCCCTTTTGTGAAGCAAAATGTCGCTACTGTGAATATACTGTAGTGACCGGGACTCAGAGAGAGGGAAGGCTTTCTTACCTTGAGGCCCTGCAGGAGGAGTTATATTTCTATGGAAATCTTTTGGGACCTAAGGAGCTCGTAGGCCTGGATATAGGAGGGGGCACGCCTTCTCTATTAGAAACAGAAGATGTAGTGAAACTTATTAAAGCCATGGATGCGAACTTTATCCGAAAGGAGGGTTTTAGTATAAGCATTGAAACTACACCCAAATTGGCAGCGGAGCTTCCCGATAGAATAAAAGATTTTCGTGAAGCCGGTATTGACAGGATTAGTATGGGCCTACAAACCGTTAACCCCGATATGCTCAGGCGGTACGGACGTGAGTTAAACCGGGTGGATTACAATACTTTAGCTGTTCGGAATATTCGAAAAGCTGGATTTAACAGGTTTAATGTAGATCTCATGTATGGCTTTGCAAAACAGAGCCCGGAAGATTTTTTACAGACGGTAGAACACGCGATACGCTTAGAGCCGGAATACATTACCCTGTACCGGATGCGCTATAAGGGAACCCTTGTTTCTAAGGAAGCGGCGGAGGTTGAACTCGATAGGGTGAATGATATGTACAATAAGGGACGAGAACTTATGGCAAAACACGGCTACCTTGCCAATCCGGGTAAGAATACCTTTAGCCGGGTATACACAGAAATCGGTACCAGTGCTTATTTGACCGAAAGAGTATCAAAGGCTACTCCTTATCTCGGAACCGGTCTCGGAGCACAGACTTTTACCTGTAACTTATTAGCGTATAACCAGGGAGCGGCTTCTAAGAAGATGAATCGCTATATAGAATCCATACAGGAGAAGAAAGCTCCCATTCAGGATTTATATCTTCTTCCGCCGGGGGAAGGTATGGCGAAGATGATAGCGGTTTCTTTTTATTTCGGTGAAATTAATACAAAAGCTTTTATTGATAAATTTGGTGTTTCGTTTGAAAAAAGGTTTGCTCCTGAATTAGATTTTATAAGAGAGGAGGGGCTTATGAAAAAAGAAGGGGATTATTTTAGTCTTACAAAAAAAGGAGCGAATTATTTTAATGGAGTAATTGCTCTCTTTTATTCGGACAGGGTGAAAGAACATCTTATTAGCTTATAGTAGAATATATGAATAATCAAATACAGTTTGCAAATATTTTATTTTCCGGTAAGTGTAATCTTAGTTGTAAATACTGTATCGGCCAATTAAGAAAGAATCCGACTTCCAATCTTACAACATTTCCTCTGCCGGGTTTGGAATCTTTTATCCGGGAATGTCATAAGCTCGGTGTCAGAGAAATTTCTTTTTCCGGCACCAATACCGAACCTCTTCTGTATGTTTATTTGGATAAGCTAATAGAGCGTCTTCGAAAGGAGATTCCGTCTGTGAAACTTTCTCTGCATACAAACGGGTTTCTCATTTTAAGAAAGAAGAGTCTGGTAGAACTATTTGATCGTCTCTCTCTTTCTTTTTATTCTTTCCGGGAGGATACTCGTTTTCTTATGACCGGAACTAAGAAGATGCCGGATATAAAAACCCTTATAAACAAGCTGAGTATTCCTTTGAAAGTTTCTATATTATATACAAAAGAAAACCAGTTTGAATTAGAAGAAATGCTGGATTGCTTTTTGGAAATGGGAGTTCGAAGGCTGGTCTTACGGAAGGTTTCAGGTTTTGAGGGGCCGGATAATCCGTTTCAAAACCAGGTTCCCCTGCGTTATTTTGGAAATAATCCGGTTTATGAATTCAGAGGTATGGAGCTTAGCTGGTGGGATTTTGAGAAAAGTAGTCTTTCCTGTTTGAATTTGTTTGCAGATGGCCGTCTTTCTCAGGAGTATAATTTACAGGAAGTAAGTGTACTAAAGCAGATTGCCTGAGAGAGATTTATTCATTTACGGTATAATCTTAAGTAGAAAAGTGGATTTTAAATCGCTTAGCCAATTAAGGATGAACCTGTAGATGAATGAGGAAGTAAAAAATAAACACGCGGTTACCGGGGCTTTTGGATACTCGGGTAAGTATATTACAGAGAAGCTCTTAGCTTTAGGTAAAGAAGTCATCACTCTTACGAATTCTTTTAATCGAGAAAATATATTTGGTGATAAGGTAAAAGCCTATCCCTTTCACTTCGATGAACCGGAGAAGTTAGAAGAGACTCTGCGGGGAGTTTCTGTTTTATACAATACCTACTGGGTGAGATTCAACCACAAACTTTTTACTCATGCAGATGCAGTTCGAAATACAAAAGTTCTTTTTCAGGCAGCAGCAAAAGCGGGTGTAAAGAGAGTTGTGCATGTAAGCATTACCAATCCGAGCCTTGATTCTGATTTGGAGTATTTTAGCGGAAAGGCAGATTTAGAAAAAGCTTTGATGGATTCCGGACTTTCCTATGCCATTCTCCGTCCGACTGTAATATTTGGAAAAGAAGATATTCTCATTAATAATATTGCCTGGGCCTTACGTCACCTGCCCGTATTCGGAGTTTTTGGAGACGGTAAGTATCGTCTTCAGCCCATTTATGTAGAAGACCTGGCAGAACTTGCAATCGAACAGGCAACAAAAACGGAAAACTGCATTATCAATGCTATTGGCCCGGACACATTTTCCTATAAGGAACTGGCCGAATTTATAGGAAAGACTATCGGTAAAAAGCGTCCTATTATCTCGGTTTCTCCCGGTCTCGGATACCTTGCCAGTAAGTTTATTGGTTTTTTTGTGAAAGATACCTTTGTAACCAGAGAAGAAATTAAAGGACTCATGGATGATTTGCTCTATGTTGATGCAGCTCCTGCCGGTAAGACCAGCCTGAAAAAGTGGATTGAAGAACATAAAGACAGTCTCGGTAAAAATTACACGAGTGAGCTGGCAAGGCGAAAAGACAGAAAATCTGGTTATAAAGGGAATTAATATGGAACTAAAAGGCCCGGAAGTAAAGTTAATTGATTATACAAAAAATCCTTTTAATCTATCCATTGCCAGTGCGAGAACCTGTTATTCCTCTAAAGGTATTCTCTATCCGGAAGATATGGATAGCACAGAAAAAGCAAGAGAAATCCGGGATAGAGTCGCTAAGTCTACTAAGAAAGCCGGTCATTTAACAACAAGACAGCACCCCCAGTTTATCTTTACACTGAACCGGGTTTCGAGGCAATTTGTCTGGGCCTTTTTGCACTCTCATCCGTATTATAATTCTGAGCAGGTTAGCCAGAGATATGTAGAGGTAAAAGAGGAAAGTTATTATATTCCTTTTCACTTAAATTCGAAATTAAGAAACTCTTATTTACAGGCCATTCGTTACGCTAATTCGGTATATTTCTCCATGATAGAAGAGTTGAAACCCTTTGTGGAAAAAGAATTCTTCCTGCGTTTTTCTTCAAGAGCGAAGCAGCCGGAAAAGTGGCAGACAGAGATTAAAAAGAAATGCCTTGAAATTGCTCGCTACATTTTACCCCTTGCTACGCATACATACCTTTTCCATACCATCAATGGTTTAACCCTGCATCGGTATTATCGCCTGATGACTAGCTTTCAGGTTCCTGAGGAACAGAAGCTGGTTATCGAAGAAATGGTAAAGGAAGTGAAACGTATCGATCCTTTGTTTGTAGAAGAAATGGAAGACCCGATTCCCCTTGCTAATACCCTAGAATATAAGATATTTCAAGAATATCATACTTCAAAACAGGTTCGAGATTATACGGAAGCTAAATTGTTCGTAGAAGAATTTGATTCTTCTCTCGGAAATGTTTATGCAAAGTTGGTTTCCTATTCAAACTCAGCTGAGAAAATTTTAGCGGCCTCTGTAAGGACTACCCTCGGCTTATCCTCTTCTTCCTTGAACGATACCGAAGCCCTTCTTCTTTGTATGTCTCCCGAAAGAAATGTTTCATTGGCTTCTACTCTGAATGAAACCAGCCTGAACGCAATTAGCCGGGCTATGTTTAATGTGCATTATACCTTCCAAAAAAAGATTTCTCATACAGCCGATTCTCAGGATCAGAGACACCGAATGGTTCCTGCATCCCGACCGATACTCTTTTCTCAGTATACCGGAAGTCCCGATTATATCGTTCCTGAAATCATCAAGAAGTATGCAGAATTAGAAGATGTGTATACAGAAAGAATGCACCAACTTTTTCGACATATCGAAGAGTTTATAGCAGAAGGAGGAGCTATAGAAGACACTTCTTACCTTTTACCCAATGCTTTTCCGGTGCGCTTTTATGAATCGGGTGATTTACTCAATCTGCATCATAAGTGGAAAGCGAGACTTTGTTACAATGCCCAGGAAGAAATATTCTACGCTTCTTTGAATGAAGTAAAAGACATAGAGAAAGTCCATCCTCAAATTGCAAAGAACCTTGGAGCCCCTTGCAAGCTTCGTTCTATGGGTTCGGTAAAACCTGTTTGCCCGGAAGGAGATAGATACTGTGGTGTAAAAGTCTGGAAATTAAATTTGTCGGAGTATGATAGGATACTGTAGAATCATCACATGTTTGCCAAATCACTCACCCTTTCCCAAACCGGATGGTTAACCCTCCGTTTGGGAAAGGGTGATTACGATTTTAATATTTCCATAGCCTTATTTATCTCGATGATTCTTTCCGAATCTCCTCCCTTATCGGGATGATGCTCCTTTACCAGTTTTCTGTAGCGATTTTTGATTTCTTCTTCACTGGCAGCAGGATGGAGATCTAAAACTTCGAGGGCTTCTTCCTTCTTTTGAAAAGCTAAATATTTTTTCCAGAAAGAGTTGAGAAGTTCGTTTACTTCCTTTCGACCCGTGTTTCGTAAGTGATTTAGATCTTTGTAATATTCCCGTAAAGGGTCGTGTTTTTCCAATTCTGAAGAATCCCTTTGTTGTTGCCGGATAGTATATAGTTTTATCTTTAAGCAATGAATTTCGATTCCGAGGCCTTTCTTTTCTTTTAAAATTTCATCGAGATGATACAGAATGTGGAATAAAAGAAAATGTGACTGGAATAATTCCAGCTCATCCTGCAAGGAATAACCGGAAAATAAGGAGTTTTTATTTTCTAAGGACTTCAAAAGTTCAAATTCGCTGAGTCCTTCCGGGAAATTTTCTAAAATTTCTAAAATGTTTTGAACATAAGGTTCCTCAAGACTGACTGTAAATGCTTCCACTAACAGGAAAGTAAAATACTTGCAGGTTTTTGTATAGCCATTTATAAAAAAAGGGAAAGGAGAGAGTATGATAAAAAAGGCGATTCTTTTAATTTTTTTAATGAATCTTTTATGGGCCGGGTTTTATTCCTGCAAAAGTTCCGAGGTAAAGGAAATGGATGGAAAAATTGAGGATAAAGAAGCAGATACAGAAACGAAGAAGAAAGAAGGAAAATAAGCCCGTAGGGGGCTTATTCTAAGGTACTCGGGCAGGTAAGTGCGATTTGACCTGTCCTGGAGATTTGTTTAATGCCAAATTTATTCATCATTCGAAGAAAGGCATTTACTTCTCTCGAATTTCCGGAATACTCCGCCATCACTTCCGTAGAAGTCATATCGATGATCTTAGCCTGGAAAACATCACAGATAGAAATTACTTCCTGGCGGTGCTCGTCTTTCGCTTCTACGATCACCAGGAGTAATTCTCTATGGATAGAACCCGGATAAGAAACATCGGTAATTTCCAGCACATCCGGCAATTTCTTCAGTTGATTTTTTACCTGGGTAATGTTTTGTTCATCTCCCCGGATAACAATTGTCATACAGGAAATCTCCGGATCCTGGGTTACACCTACAGCAATTGAATCTATATTATAGGCCCTGCGAGTAAAAAGACCGGAAACATGACTCATGACACCGGCATGGTTGTTAACAAGTATTCTCAATGTATGATTCATTTCTTTTTATACTCCTTCAGGTCCTTGAATTCAATAATATCTTTTTGTGATAGTCCTGCCGGAATCATAGGAAATACTTTTTCTTCAGAAGGAACTATTACTTCTAAAAGAGCTGATTTATCATCTTTCAGGAAAAATTCCAGAGCTTTAGGTATTTCTTCTTTTTTGGAAATTGACATAGCCGGAATTCCATACGCTTCTGCTATTTTCACAAAACTTGGATTATATTTCCACTGAGTCTGAGAATAACGCTCTTCGTAGAAAAGCTCCTGCCACTGACGAACCATTCCGAGAAAGCTATTGTTGAAAATAAGAATCTTTACACCCACTTCATACATAGCTATCGTTCCGAGCTCCTGAATGTTCATCTGTATGGATCCATCTCCACTTACGCAGATCACCTGTTTTTCCGGTCTTGCTATTTTTGCACCTATGGCTGCCGGCAAACCATAGCCCATAGTTCCGAGACCTCCAGAAGTTAGCCAGCAATTCGGTTCGTCAAAGAGGTAGTATTGGGCTGCCCACATCTGGTGCTGGCCTACATCCGTAACAATAATAGCACTGCCGGAAGTCGCTTTATACAGCTCACTCAGGAAATGTTGAGGCTTTATCTCCGTACCGGAATTGTCAAAATCCAGAGGATGATTTTCTTTCAAAGTTTTAAGCCTTTGAATCCATTCTTTTCTATCTACTTTTTTAATAAAAGGTAAAAGAGCGTGTAGTACATCCCTGAGATCTCCGTGTAGAATTTGGTCTACCGCTACTCTTTTATTAAACTCCGAGCTATCGATATCGATATGGGCTTTTACGGCATTCTCAGCAAATTCACCGATTTTAGCTACCCTATCATCGAACCTGGCTCCGAGGTTTAGAATGTAATCGCATTCAATAACGGCTTTATTTGCATAAGCGGTTCCGTGCATTCCGAGCATTCCCAGAGAAAGCTCATGAGTTCCGGGGAAGGCCCCGATTCCCATTAAAGTCATAGTGACGGGAATGTTTCCCAGTTCTGCCAGTTGCAGGATTTCACGATAAGCTCCGGAACTAATAGCCCCTCCACCCACATATAGAAGAGGTCTCTTTGCTTTATTCAGAGCTTCGGCAAAAGCCTCGATGTCTCCTTTTATTGGAGGTTTTTCGTAATGGTGAGGAGCAATTTTTAGTTTGTCTGCCTTACTTACGCTTGTGAGTTGGGTCTGAACATCTTTTGGGAAATCCAAAAGAACCGGACCCGGCCTTCCTCCTGTAGCAATCTTGTAGGCTTCTTCGAAGTGTCTGGCAATATCGTCCGCACTTTTCATCAGGGCATTATACTTGGTTATAGGAATGGTAATCCCAAAAATATCGGCTTCCTGAAAGGCATCAGTTCCTATGCTGTTGGTGGCAACCTGTCCGGTAATAGCCATAACCGGAATAGAATCTAGTTTTGCATCTGTTAGACCGGTTATCAGGTTCGTAGCCCCGGGACCGGAAGTCGCAATGCAGAGACCGATTTTACCACTGGCCCTGGCATAACCCTCTGCCATGTGAATGGCCCCCTGTTCGTGTCGAACCAGGTAATGTTTAATTTTACTCTGGTAGTACATTTCGTCATAAAAGGGAAGGATGGCTCCCCCCGGATAACCAAAACATACTTCAATCCCTTTTTCTTCTAAAAGCTGTATTAACAGGGCTGCCCCTGTCATAGGTTTTTCCTTTTTATCTGTCATGAATTCCTCTTAACCTTCCGGTTTTGTTTCCACTGGTGTATCCATATCCCTGGTTTTTGTTTCCGGCGGAGTTTCTTTTCCTTCTGAACCCGGTGCTGGATTATTTGTTTCTTCTTTTTTCTGTCCGCCTTCTAAGGGCTCGAGTTTGGCTAAAAGCTCCTGGGCATAGGCCTTAAAAACATCCTCTTTTTCTATGGCTTTATTCAGTGTTTCTTTAGCTTCTTTCCGCAATTTAGCTGCTTCTTCGGGGTTTTCTGTTTTCATCGCCTTGGCAATAACTTTTGTGGCGTTACGAATAGTTAAAGCTGTTTGACCGAGCATAGGATCTTTAGATAAACCCGGATCGCTTAGTTGTATCCATACATTATAATACGTTTCGGGCACTTCACCAAAGGTAAGTTTTGCACTGTAGCAGGTTGCTCTTCCCCATTCACTCAGGGTTTCCTTAATATAACATAAAGCTCCCTTGTCCATTTTCCCCTTGGTCGGAGCGGTCAGGGTTGGTTTTAAAAAGGCAGTTATTCCATCTCCCACTGCAAAATAAACTACTTCCACAAAACGATCCAGAGGAGCATACCCTTCTTTACCGGTTACGGTCTTTAATTTGAGGTATTCTTTATTCCCTTCACTCTTGATTTCAAGACCGGTTACCTCTTCTAAATCATAAACCAGGGCGACTCTGTCTTGTTTTTTTGTAGAACCCGGAACTGAAGTGATAAAGACATTTCCATCGGGATAGCGTTTACCTAAAATCTGGGTATTATCAACCTTATTCTCTTCTTCCTTTTTCTTACAGGAAGAAACCACTATAAGTAATGAAATAAACAGGAGGAGTATTTTTTTCATAATACATAAGCAAAAATAAAACAATTATTAAAACGTAAAGCAAGTTTTTTGGAAAGACAGGCTAAAAATGATTGAGTTCTGGTTATCCGTTCGAAAACTCCGGGCAGTTCCAGTCAAACTGTCCACTAAAATGTAACCAGGCTGTTAAGTAGCGATAGAGTTCGAAGCACCTTGGTGGACAAATAATTGATTGACTAATGCTCAAATTTCAATATAATAAGATGTATCAAGGAAGTGTAATATGGAACCATATAACTTGACTATAATTATCGGAATTATTGGAATTGCATCGTGGTCGTATATTGCTTTGCGTGCAGCTTCAAGGATAATTGCCCGAGAAGTCAAAAAAGAAATTTATAAATTAGAAAGAAGTAAATGATAAAACGGATTCAATTCTTTTTATTTTAGGAGTTGCATGGTGCGGCTTTCTATTATATTTATTATCAACTTATAAAGAATTTAAGATTTACTCAGAACTTATTATTTACATAGTATCTTTTACCGGTTCGGTAATAGCTATCTATGAATTTTTTAGAAAGAATTAAGATTATGTTGCGTTTGAAAATTGGGCTTACCTAAGCCCCTGGTTTTACAGTGATAAGTGGAAAAATCTAAATTCTTGATTACCTGCAAGATTTTTAAAAAAGCTATTGTCTTAAAACGAATTGAGGATTTATGGTAGCCTGTAAGAGGTTCTCCTTTGATGAAGAATT
Source organism: Leptospiraceae bacterium (assembly GCA_024233835.1). Lineage (NCBI taxonomy): Bacteria > Pseudomonadati > Spirochaetota > Leptospiria > Leptospirales > Leptospiraceae > Leptospiraceae bacterium. The sequence goes on along the minus strand of JACKPC010000002.1, from coordinate 737,930 downwards.
CCAGAATTTTTAGTTTATACGTTCTTTCTCTTCTCATTCTTTCATTTCTCAGTCAGTGTCGGATAAAAAATGTAATCGAATGCGGAAGACTCAGCAACTGCGATGAAAAAGCTGCGAAGACCGCTCTTTTTTCCATTCTAACAGCACAACCTTACATTGAAGGTGTTTTTATCCCTGCGGTCAACGCCTCAGGTGCCAGTGATGACGCAGCAACCTATCAAACTGCCTATACACTCAGTGATACTGCCTGGGATGAAACTGCCGTTCGGAAAGTCCTGCTTACTTTCGCTTACGGAGGTCCGGCCAGTGATGCGCAAATTACCACCTGGGCCGATATGAGTCCTTCGGCAGCTATTATTGAAATGCTTTCTATGACTGTAGACAATACAAAGCTCGCACGGGCTTTAGATGGGAACAATCCAACTGAAATATCCTACTCAGAACGATCCCTGTCCGGCTTATCCAAAATTTTTACTGCGGGCAGGTATACAAATAGTCCTTCAAACTACAACCAGATGATTCGCTATGGTAATGCACCGGGTTATAGTTTTTTAGGAGCGGTCCGACTTAGGGGTCTAAATCCCTTCCGCTTTAAGGTAGGAATGATAGAAACCAACTATCACATGTCGATCAATCTCGATAAAAATGTAGACTCTCCCCAGATGTTACAGTATTTCGATGATATTGTAAACGATATAGCCGGTGGATACGAATATCACGTAGTTCTTCGTAATGCAGCCCTTTCGGCAGCTGTAGCTACTCAGTATAATCACAGGAAAAATGTAATTCAAAATGCAACCTTTAGAGGCAACGAAGATTTTGCGAGAGAATACCACCAGCTCTATTTCGGAATTCTGGGAACAGGAGTAAACGGGGACTGCGGAAAACTCAGCACCGATACCTGTAGCGGTAACCCGGAAAATTTTTATAACCATGAGTTAAAAACCATCCGTCAAACCGCAGAAGCCCTGACCGATATTCAGGTTCTGGATAAGGGACAGTTTAAGGATACGGTAGCTGTATACGGAAGCACTTATCATCAAACAGGAGAACTTTCCATTTATAATCAGAACATAAGTGGAAACAATGCCAGAGAGCGCTTTACAGCCATTTCTCCAAATTCGATTTCACATCCGGAAAGTCTACAGAATCTACCGGTAATCCTGGTTCGTTTTTATGCCGATGAAAACCTGGATCCTTCCAATCCGATTGTTGGAACTACTGATGAGATTCATGCCAAGTTAGCGACGATTCGAGCCTTATGGAAAGATATGAGTAATAAAAACCTCATAGAGTTTCTTCGCAAATACGCTGTATCGACAGCCTTTCATAATTCTACTCGAGTTAAATACAGAACTTCTATTGATAGAATCCTGACTATAGTCAATCTTGTAACTACATCTAATACGGAAGCGAGCACCGAACTCTTATCTCCTTTTAGCCGACTTCGTAATGAAACGGTAATTCCCTTTCGACCGGAACACGATGTATTCGGTGGACAAACCGGTATAGAAGCAGCGGAGAGTGATGATGTATTTACCCTGCAATATAATTCGGCACGCTCCAACCGTTACGGTACGAGTTCTTACTGGAATGGTTCTACGAATGTAGAATCAAAAGACTTTCGAAAGCTTTTTTCCCAGAGTTCCAAGCTTTCCTCCAAAACAGAAAATTTTCCTGTTAGTGATGTGGCGGAATTTTTATGGATACGTTTTACGGGAGATGCAAACCTGAAGCATTTCGGTATTTTAGAGAAAGCACATATTTACGCTCTTTTAGCCACCGGAACCGATTTCATGTTCCAGACAGATGAAACCTGTAAAACCTCCACCTGGGATTGTAAGAATACAAGCATTAACTCCATGGTCATTACCGAAGCCCAGCTAAATGATTCAACCAGTGCCATCGGAAACCTGTATCGTTCTTTCGCCTCTGATTTGATGTATAAAACGGGTGAATCCACAACGAATAACCAGGATGATAACGCCCGAATCGGTTATGCGATTGATTTTATTATATCTACCCCGTTTATGTTTGTTCAGGAAGGACTATAAGATGAAGAGTTTAAGTAGAAAACAATTTTTAAAATTAATGGGAGCTTCCTTTGGAGCCCTGGCCACTTCCGGACTTCCATTCCAGGAACTATTGGGTCAATCGACTTATGGTAATACACTCATAAATCTTCTTTTAGAAGGAGGGCCGGATTTCCGCCACCTTTTTGTTCCCAAACCTTCGAGTGACACAAAAAGTTATGGTTATAAATTCTGGAATAATCGAACCACAGCCATAGGTAAGGGAACGGCTGTATCCGATCCTGCAAGTTGGAATACGGCATTTGCCAATAACTATGAAGCAGTTAGTCTAAAAGACAGCTCCGGTAATACTATAGAATTCGGTATATTAAAAACCAATAATAGTGCAGAAGGTGCAAATACCTGGCTTATCGAACAAATCAAAGCCGGTAAAGTGGCGATTATCAATAACGTTTATCACTCTATTAGCCGTGACCATCCCCATTCTCTTCTCGTTTTACAAAGCGGAATCTATGAAACAAAAGCCGGTCAGAGCGGTCAAAGCGGATGGGGGGGAAGGCTTATTGAAACTCTGAGTGATGGAAGGCTACTTTCTTTAAGTAACCAACCCCGCGCTTTTTGCAATACAAGTCAGAAAAGTAAACTTTTATCATTTACCAATTCGAGAAATTTTGGTTTAAGCCAGGCTTCTGTAGATACAAATGGAAGAATCAGCACCAACGATAGGGGTATTCGAGCTTTAAATGCTTACTATAGCCAGAGAGCTTCTCAATACTCCGGAACCGTATATGAGAAATTCTTTAACCAGCAGATAAAACTGCAAAGCTTGAGCACCCAGATCAGGGCTCGTTTAAGCAGTGGTAGTAGTCTGGCTGAAACGTACTCTGCTCTGGGTATGGATTCCGGTTTTTTTCAAACCGATGCTAACGGACAAACAGGTTTCAAAACCAGTAATTTTAGAACCCAAATTTTATCTCTTTATGACGCCTTTGTGGTTTCCGATTTACTAAAACCAAGAATTTTCTCTTTGAATTATAATTACTGGGACAGCCATAAAAATCAACAGAGCGATATAGAACCCCAGCTTAACGATATTTTTGGTTATAACCGGGGCTTTCATGCCGTCTTCAAGAATAATCCGGCTATTTTTAATAGCTCAGTTATAGTAATCAGTGGAGAGTTTGGCAGGCAGCTAAAATCCAATGGAGATCTCGGAACGGATCATGGCAGGGGAAATACGGTATTAGTTATCGGCGGGCAGGTTGTGGGTGGTATATACGGAGAAATGTTTCCAACAAGGGAGAGCACGGAAGACGCAAGCGGAAAAGCACCTTTAGATATGTTCAACCGGGATATACAGGGAAGAACCGCCTTCCATAAAGTTTTCGGAAAAGTTTGTGACTGGGTAAATCCGGGTTCTTCTTCTACCGTATTTAATGAAACAATATATCCTTTACCAACCATGAAAGATGATACAGGATCTATTATCAGTAGCACAGGCATTGAAAGTGGAGTAAGCCTGAGTTTTTTATAATATATGATTAGATTAATATTTCTCTTTTTGTTTAGTTCTATCCTTTTTTATTCCAGTTTATTTGCAGAAGAATCTTCTGCACTAACTAGACTTTTAGAAGTGGCTGTAGGCTCTACCCAGCTCGGAAATAGAGGCCCTGAGTCAGTAGGTTCCCTATTAAGTAGCATGAGGTTTGCCAACAGTTTAACCTCCAATTCCAGCGAACTATTTCGGGATATAAAGAGAAGTAATGAGTCCACTACAAACTCAAAGGTGAAATTTGGACATAAGCTATCTGATAGTTTTGCTTATGCGATTCATTATGCTTCCAGTGGTAAAATCTATTATCACAGGGATAGCTTCGGTGATAAATCGACCTACATTTATGATGATGCAGATAGCTCTCAACATCTTTTAGGTTTCAAATTAATGGCCGGGATGATGGATTATTTAAGTCCTCAATCCTACGAAGTAGCATTTGGTTATGAAAGAATTCGTCAGTCCGGACCTTTTGTTACTTATGGATATCGCTCTCCCAAATATGAGAACAAAACCCTTACACCGGCGGATTATCTTTTTGGGGAAGGCGACTTCCAATTTAGAACAGGAGCTTTTACCTTTTCTTTCGGCACGAGTATGACAGGAAGTCTATTCGGATTTTATACGAATATTGAATTCCAATTTTTGGGAGGCAAGTCAAAATTAAATTCGATAGCCTATAATGCAAGTGGCATGACTCTACCGGATTTAAATAATTTAGATAAAACTAAATTACAGCTGGCTATTTTAAAAATTAACTCATTCAGTGGATTTATGGGTCTTGTGGAAATGGGACTGATTGTTAAACTTCTTGATTCTATCGGTCTGAAAGTTGGGGCTTATTACCAGGCGAGTATTTTATCTATTGGAACACCATCGGGTTATTACTTCGAATCCGGTAAATGGACAGAAGCCAAATCTTCTACAAAAATCACTTCAGCCAGCAGTCGTAATTATCTGGGTTTTTACGGGGTGAATATAGGGGTTGTAACCAGGTTTTGAAATTATATTAGGAATACTAAATACTTTAATAATTATGAATAATCACAAGCAGGAACAACTTTTTTTATTTGAACAACCTAAAGTTTCTGATGAAGTTAATAATAACGATGAAGAAAAAAAAGAATCAAATAATAAATCTTCAAAGACTAAAAAACAAGCTAAACCAAAGTTAGAACCATTGGAATATTATAATAAACTGGAAAACTTAATTTCCGCGTTATCAAAAGAAGCCTATACTTTGGCCAGGGAAGCTATTAGTGCTTATCCGGATGATCTTGTTATGAAAATCTATGCACTTTACGCTTGCTTAGTCGCAGAAGAATATGAAAGTTTTTCAATCTATTATGAATCGATTTATGATAAAGTTTTAGAGGAATATATTGTTTTACCTATTATGATAATGCAAATTATTAATGAAGTTTATCCCTCTGCCCTAAAGAACTATAAGCTTTTTCTTAAGTGGAAAAAAAAGGACCCCATGGTATATCCTCCATTTATAAATAAAGACTGGGCTGAAGCTTATATATCATTATTAAAAAAATGGCAACGAGATGAGGCTGAAAAAATAAAAGAAAGAATTAAAGAAGAAGAAAAACTTCTCCAAACCAAACAAAAAGAAAAATTAGAAAAGTTAAAGAAGATAAAAAAAGAAAAGGCACTGGAAGAAAAAAGAAAACAAAAACTCGAAGAGGAAGAAAGAGCTCACAAGGACTTATTAGATAAAGTTAAAGATCGTTTACATTTTAAGCCATTGGAAAAAGCTTTTCGTGGAATTGAGTTTTTCATGAAACCTAAAAATTCCAAAGTACTAAAAGCTTTTAAAGTATCCTCTAATAGTCTTGATGTTTTTTTTCTTCGTAATCAACTAGAAAATTTAAAATTATTTAAGTCTTTTGAAAGTCTATTATGTATTCCTTTTATTACGATTAGCCCATTTCCCTATCAGTTAGAAACAGCAAAAAAAGTTCTTAAACAATTTCGTGGAAGAGTTCTCCTTTCCGACGAAGTAGGACTCGGAAAAACTATCGAAGCCGGTCTCGTCTTAAAAGAATATCTAACAAGGGGACTTGTTAAAAAAGTATTAATTATTACTCCGGCCAGCTTAGTCAGTCAATGGCAAGAAGAATTACTTACTAAATTTGGTATTGAATTTACTACGACCCAAAATCCGAACCTCAAAGAAGATCCGGATAATTTTTGGAAAGAAAATCTGGTAATTGCATCCATTGCAACTGTTCGAAGAGATAAACACACGAGGATTGTTTCTAAACTAAATTATGATTTGATTATTGTTGATGAAGCTCATCACTTAAAAAATAGAAAATCAAAAAATTGGCAAACAATTAACCTATTACAAAAAAAGTTTATTCTCCTTCTATCAGCTACACCCGTACAGAATAATCTGATAGAATTATATAATCTACTAACTCTCTTAAAGCCCGGAATTTTTAAAACAGAAAAAGATTTCAAAGAAGCGTATGTATCGCCACAAAACCCCCGCATTCCATTAAATAGAGGAAAGTTACAGGATTTGATGAGAGATATCATGATAAGAAATACACGTTCTTTAGTTGATATAAAACTACCTCCACGAACTGTATTAACAATACGTAAAGATTTTAGTACCGAAGAATTAAACGCATATAAAAAAATTAATAAACTAATTATAGATTCTTATGATAAAACTTCATCCACCCAGAAATTACAATTTCAACATCTCCTGCAGGCTGCAGGTTCCACACATTTTACAATTTATAATTCCCTTAATAAGTTTATAGAAAATCATAAAGAGAATTTAAGTTCTGAGTGGATGGAATTATTAAAAATATACAAACACATAGATAAGAGTACGAAAGTAGAAACTCTTATAGAACTACTAAAGAAAAATCCTAATGAGAAAAAAATAATTTTCGTAAGACATACAGAAACTTTAAACTATCTATCAAAAGAGTTAGAGAAGAATAAACTAGAGCATGTTATATTTTCAGGTAGTATTTCAGCCAGAGAAAAGGACGAGGCTGTCGAAAACTTTAAGGAACTTTATCCTATTCTTCTCAGTACTGAGTCAGGTGGCGAAGGACGTAATTTACAATTTTGTAATACACTGATTAATTTTGATCTTCCCTGGAACCCACAGGTTATAGAACAACGAATTGGTCGTATTCATAGAATCGGACAGGAAAGAGAAGTCTTTGTGTTTAACCTGACATCCAAAAATACACTTGAAGATTATCTGTTAAAAATATTAGATGAGAAAATTAATATGTTCGAGCTTGTAGTCGGAGAAATACAGTCAATACTTGGTGAAATGGATTCGGAAGACGATTTTAATTCTTTGGTCTATAAATCCTGGCTTGACTCTTCAAATAACAATCAATCTGAACCTTTCACTCAATTAGGGGAAGGATTATTAAAAGCTAAAGAAGAATATATTAATTCCAAAACTCTCGATGAAAGCTTATTTGGAGATGAATTTGAAGTACTGATATGAGCAACCTAAAAGAGATTACAGAAAAATTATTTCAATATAAAAATATTGAATATGAAAAGAGTGAAGATTCCATAGAAGCCCTCTTACCGAGAGAACTGCAACTTGAGTGGGAGGTTCCTGAGTTTGTTTCTTTAAATTTTTCAGAAAAGTTTTCAGATAAACAAATAAATATTCATATTGATTCTGAGTGGCCGGAAAAATTTTTAAATTTCCTGCATACGGAAGGTACACACGGTTTTTATATACCTGAACTTCAGGTATCTCCTAAAGCACCTGATGCAGAAAAAATAATCGCAAAAGAACTTATTTTGCATAATTCTATATATAAAATTAAGAATATAGAACAACAATTTAGTATATATTCCACTTTCATTATCAAAGCAATTGCAAGTTCCGATGAAAAACGGGAAGCTATTTTTCCTTTAAGCATAAATGAATCTAATTTATTGCTATCTCCCGAACTAGGTAAAGCTGTATTAGATCCTATTAATACTGTAGAATCATTACCCTATTCAAATTTTAAGAAGGAAGCAAGAAACATTTCAGAAATTTTGGAACCTGTCGAATTTCTTATCCGGGCCTCCTGTTATGAAACTTTTTCTTCTTTTATTCATGGAATGGACAGAAGAATGAATAGAGATTATGAAAGGATTTATAGTTATTATACAGATATGCAAAATCAAATTATAGAAAAAGTAGCCGGGAAACTAAAAAAGGATCTTTCCTATGATTGCGGTCTGGAAAAACAAAGGATAAGTTCGATAGAAAAAGAATACTTATCAAAAGTGACTGATATAAAAAGAAAATACAAGATTTCACTTGAATATGAGGTGATACAATGGTTAAGAACCAGAATCCCGGTCTACCGTATTGAAATATTACTTCAGAGAAGAAAAAATTCCAGAAAAATTTTTGTAGATTATAATTCTCTAATACGCAAGCCGGATTCCATACACTGTGAATTCTGTGGAAAGATTACAAATACCTTTGAAATAGAAGATAATACTTTAAAACTCAAAGGTATTTGCTGTATTTCATAATCGGGCTTTTGGTTTTTCAAAACTCATCAGGTATAAAGACTTTTTGATATGAAGAATTAACCATAGCTCAAAGCAAAAAACAAGTGTTTTTCATTTTATGATTCTTTATTGAGAGCAAACACAGCGGACGTAAATATTCTCTTCCAAATTTTTCGTCAATTATTACTTTGGAAATTTTAAGTTTAAGTGCCAGAGCTTATTATTCATTGAAAGATTCAATAAGATTATTTTTTCTTTTTAAAAAGATATTCATAAATTGTCAAAACAGAGCCTATAAACGAAATTAGATAAATAAGTATTTCTGCATATTCTTTATAATTTGAAAAATTAATAAATAAGTATAGAATCAATCCCACCGCTGAAACTACAAGAATGAATAATAAGGAATCCAAAAACTCATCGTTCATTTTTAATTTCTTTGCGAAATTCCCTTGCAAACAAACGTGAAGCAACTTTTATACCCACCAATAACCAGCAGGCAATTCCAATTAAACCAACAATCAAAATATATATACTCATTTTTTTCCCTTTTCTATTAGACTATCCCTGCTTAAAAAAAGGCAAGTGTTTTTCATATCCGGTAATCACAGCGGTTGGTGTGGTTCGACAGACTCAACAACCATAGCAAAGCGTAGGAGATCCTCCGGAGGGTCGCCTTCAATGTGCAGGGATAGTGGAAGAATTTAAGAAAACAGATAAGACATATTTGGTTACATAAATCCTTCAGCCAAACCTCAAAATGTAAAGGCCAGCACCTTTGTAATTACCTCAGTAAAAAAAGCTCTTGTGGTAATACTTTCCGGTCTGAAAGATAACATTTTATGATCAAAGCCCGCTTTGATAGTATAGTTAGAACTAACTTTATTTCCCATTCTGGCACTAAACATGGGCACAATTCCATCGGAAAATAAAAAGGTTGGACTTCCCGACTGTAAAGCCTTGCAACCATTTACATAAATATCTCCTCCTTCTGCGATAGAACAGGATAAAGGTGGCCCCAAATTTCCGGCGTAAGGATAAATGCGATTATCCTTAGCTGTTTTTTCATTACTCAAATCGAGGCTTAAATTCACCGCATCTGTAATAAAAGTATCATTTCCTGTATTGGTATGTCCCAGTTCCTTTCCGCCCTGTGAATTCGTTGCAAAACTGGATAAGTCACCTAACACTCCCGAACTATTCTGATAGGCAGAACTGGCAAAGGGTGAACCATAATAGGGCGTTCCGAGACTCACAATATAATCTATCACATCAGAAGTATTATTTTCGTGATATAAAGCTATCCTGGAAATCAATCCTCCCATAGAATGGGCCACAATCACCACCTTATCAGAAGCCACAAAATTGGCATTGAGAGTATCTATGAGACGTTTTCCATTGTCTAAAATAGAATCAGCTGTTCTATAAGTAAAAGCATATACATCATAACTTGATTCTTGTCCCTGATTTGCCAGATTGAGAATCGTTTCATCGTAAATCTTAAAAGCGATTCCCCAGGTATCCTTAATATTCTGAATTTTTTTTGAATCGGAAGTAGGTGGATCAGATGATTTCTCAGTAAAGTCCCAGCCATGAATAAAAATCACTTTTAGCTTTGAGGTTTTATTTTGAGTACCTGCCAGTAAAAATTGACTTTCAGCCGATACACCGGGTGTTCCGGCCTGGTATTTAAAAAGTTTATGATTTACTTCCTGACTTATGCTAGATACAAAATAAGCCAGCAACTTTTCTTCATCCGTTTTATTATCTTTTTTTGCACAGAAAGTAAGTGTCCACAAAAGACTGAACATAAATAGTTTTAAAAGTATTTTCATTAAAGCTCCTTCATTCCACAGAAAAATGCAAAAACCCATGCTGCTTGGGCCTGTATTCTTTTTCATTCAAATAAAAACTTAGACCGATTTTTCCACTTTTTGCATATCCAATTTTTTGAATCTCAGGAAATTCCTCCTTTGATATTTCCGCAGGAGACAAAAAAAGCAATTCCAACTCCTCCCCGGAAGAGAGAAGATCATCATAAGTCAAAACTCTTTGAAGTTCCTGTTCAAAAGGTAGATTTTCGATTTGAATTTCAATTTGAAGCCCGGAAGCCAGTGCCAGCCTGCTCGCATCCTGTATGATTCCATCTGTAACATCCATCATGGCGTGAATCGGTATTTCTCGAAGCAACTCTTTTGATAAGCTTAGTCTGCTTCTGGGAGAAAGGTGCCTTTCTACAGCTTGTTTCCGGAGTTCAGAGGAAATCGGAAAAATCTCTCCTTTCAAAATCCTGTATCCGAGAAGGGAGAGGCCCGTTTTTCCACTCAAATATAAAAAATCCCCCTCTTTTCCTCCATCTCTATTAATTGGTTTTTCGGTCTTACCAATTAGAGTCATTCCGATGCAGGTTTTTTGGGAAAAAAATGTATCTCCACCGGCCAGTTGAATTTCATACCGATTCAACTCGCTTTTTAAGACTTCTGAAAAAGCATTTATCCAGTTCGAACGAGCAGAAATTTTGGAAAGGCCGAGGTTTAAAAATGCCAGTTCCGGACTTCCACCGCTCGCGGCAATATCCGAGATATTTACCTCGATTAATTTAATAGCTAATTGTTCCGGTGAACTCCATTCATGTAAAAAATGGGTTCCTTCAGCCATTGTATCCGTTGTGATTAAGAATTGATTCTTCCAGAAAAAACAATCATCCTGCGGAAATTGTCCCTCAGGAAAGAAGTTTTTGATTATATTTTCTTCTTTCATCTTGATTTCTCTTGACTATATTTATTACCTTTTAATGATGGTTCCCTAGAGGAAATTTGTATATTCATGACAACAGTAGCTCCAATACATAAAACACCTGTATTAAAAAAAGAAGAAATAGAGAAAAATTGGTATGTAGTCGATGCGGAAGGTAAAACCCTGGGCCGTCTTTGCGCTTTTGTTGCATCGAGACTCAGAGGAAAACATAAACCGGCGTTTACTCCCAATCAGGATTGTGGAGACAACATTATCGTCATCAATGCTGATAAGGTAAAAGTTACCGGTAACAAAGCTGCCCAAAAAAAATATCACAGACACTCCAATTATCCGGGCGGTTTAACCACACAGACCTTTACCGAGTTAAAAGCAAAAGATCCCAGAAAGATTATTGAAATCGGAGTAAAGGGTATGCTTCCTAAGAATAGACTTGGAAGTCAAATGATGACTAATATTCGAATTTTTTCCGGCTCAAATCATAACATGCAGGCTCAGAAACCTGTAGAATTGGACTTTTAAGGAGTAATCATGTCAGATAAAAAAGGAATCTGGGCTGTAGGAAGGAGAAAAACATCTATAGCCAGGGTAAAGTTGACCGAGGGAAAAGGTAAAATTACCATTAATAATAAAGATGTAAATGAATACATTCAGGGTGGAAGTAGCCGTGTTGACGAAGCTATTAGACCTCTTTTAAAAATAAATGCCAAAGAAAAATACGACCTGATTCTCAATGTAAAAGGTGGTGGGATCAATGGTCAGATTGGAGCTATCAAGCATGCTATCGCCAGGGCTCTTATCAAAGCTCAACCGGATACTCGCAAAGATTTAAAAGTCGAAGGCTTTCTTACCAGGGATTCCCGGATGGTGGAAAGAAAGAAATACGGTTTACACAAAGCGAGAAGAGGTACCCAGTTCTCCAAACGTTAATTTCCTCTATTCCTTTAGGGATAGCTTAATTGAAAAAAGACCTCAATTCAAAAAGCGGTTATTATTCTCTTGTGCTTCGTTTCATCAGCACAAGAGACCGCTCTTCTCAAGAAATCAAAGAATTCTTAACCAAAAAAGGTGCAGATCCTGAGTTTATTCAGGAAGTGATACGTAAGCTACAGGATGAAAGATTGTTGGATGATGGGCGTTTTGCTTCCAATCGTATTTATTTCCGAATGACACATAAGCTCTGGGGTATCAATCGAATCACAAGTGAACTGCTAATTTTTGGAATTCATAAAGAAATTATAAAATCCGAATTATCTAAAATTACAAAAGAAGCCTGGCTTTCAAATTGTAATAAACTAATCCAAAAGAAAGTAAAATTTCCTTTGAGTAAGGAAGCTTTACCGAAATTGCACAGACAACTTCGTTCTTATGGTTATCTTGATACCGAAATTAAAAACTGTCTTAAAAATCTACATTCTTCTTTAGAAGCCGAGTAAAATTATGTACCCAAAAACTGTCGCTGAAATTCGTAATGCGTATCTAAGTTATTTTAAGTCCAAGAATCACGTTCACGTTTCTTCCTCAAGCCTTATTCCGGCGGGAGATCCCAGCCTTCTTTTTACTACAGCAGGCATGGTTCAATTCAAGCCTCTTTTTACCGGAGCAGTTGAACTTCCTTATACCCGTGCAACCTCTTCTCAGAAGTGCCTGAGAACCACGGATCTTGAACGGGTAGGAAAAACAGAAAGGCACTGTACTTTTTTTGAAATGCTCGGTAATTTTAGCTTTGGAGATTATTTCAAAAAAGAAGCTATAGAATATGCTCTGGATTTCTCTGTAAATCATCTTGGTTTTCCGGTAGATAAAATTTGGATATCGGTTTATGAAGATGATGATGAGGCGATTGAACTCTGGGTTAAAGCAGGAATTCCCAGGGAGCGAATTGTTCGTCTGGGAAAAGCGGATAACTTCTGGGGACCTGCAGGAGAAACCGGTGCCTGCGGCCCCTGTTCGGAACTATATTTTGATAGGGGAATAGAAAAAGGTTTTGAAGGCTGTGGAAATAAGGCGAGTTGTAAGCCGGGTTGTGACTGTGATAGATTCCTGGAATACTGGAATCTTGTATTCAATCAGTTCGATCAGGATAAAACCGGGAAACTGAATCCTCTCAAACAAACAGGAATAGACACAGGTTCCGGTCTCGAACGCATTGCTCTTCTCATTCAAAATGTGGATTCCGTTTATGATACCGATGAACTAAAAAAAATTATACAATCTATTGAAACTTTGAGCGGTGTTTCCTATACCAAAAATAATGCAGCTTCTTTTCGGGTTCTGACCGATCATGCAAGGGCTGTTTGTTTTGCGATATCCGATGGAATTTATCCGGATAGAACCGGTAGAGGTTATGTAATTCGAAGACTTATCCGTAGAGCCAGCCTTTATGCAAGAAAAATTGGTTTAAAAGAAACTTTCTTTTATAAGTTAATTCCTGTCATTGCAGAAATATACCAAAATTCCTATCCCGAATTGAAAGTAAAAGAAGCTCAGGTTTGTTCAATTGTCCTGGCAGAAGAAAAGCTCTTTTTGAATACACTCGAACTCGGATTGGATCAGTTAGAAAATATTCTCCAAACCTATCTTGCAAAGAAAGAAACCGTCTTTAAAGGAGTAGATTCTTTTCGGCTCTATAGTACCTTCGGGTTTCCTCCCGAAATGACAAAAGAGCTTTTAGAAGAAAGAGGAATGGTTTTCGATGAAAAAAGCTTTCAAGAAGAATTAGAGAAAGATAGAGCTATTGCCAGAGATTCCTGGAAAGGAAAGAAAGAGTCTTTACTCACCGGGATAGAAAGCCCTTCTATCACTGTATTTACAGGTTACCATTCCTTCTCCGGGACATCTGAGATTAATCTTATATTCAAAGATTCAAATTTAGTAAACTCTTTACAAGCAGGAGAACAGGGAGTTCTGGTTACAAAAGAAACACCTTTCTATGCAGAAGGGGGTGGTCAGGTTGGAGATACAGGTTATATAAAAACAAACACTGCCCTTTTCAAAGTAACAGATACCCAGAAAGAAAACGACACCTTTCTGCATATCGGAGAAGTTTTGAAAGGCGAATTTACACCCGGAACAGAAGTGGAACTGGAAATTGACTCCAATAGAAGAAACCTTTTGGCTTATCACCATTCCGGAACTCATCTCTTAAATGGAGCTTTACGTTCTATTCTCGGTACCCATGTAATGCAAAAAGCCTCTCTGGTATCCAGTGAACACCTTCGATTTGACTTTTCACACCCCAATGCTTTGAGCACCAAAGAACTCGAACAAATCGAAGAAAAAGTAAACGAAGCCATTCAAACAGGAGTTGAAGTAGTAACTACTGTACTACCGATAGCCGAAGCAAAGGCCAAAGGAGCCGTGGCTGCTTTTGATGAAAAATATGGTGATAAAGTTCGTGTTGTAGAGATGGATACATTTTCCTTAGAACTTTGTGGTGGCTGTCATGTGAAAAATACAAGAGATATTCAGTATTTTTTAATTACTAAAGAATCCAGTCCGGGTGCCGGGAATCGCAGGATTGAAGCCGTATGTGGCCCACCGGTTATTTCTTACTTCCAGGAAGCTTTCCAGGCCTTAGAAGAAGAAATTCAGGCTCTGAATATGCAGGTAAATGAACTGAAGACTCCTGTTTCCGAACTCATGATTCGAAAAAACGCACCCGGACCGGAGGAAGTAGAAAAACTTTTCCTAAGTAAAGGTGCCGGAGCTGTAAAAGAACTCAGGATCCTGAAGGCACATTTATCGGAACAATTAGAAACAAATAAGCAGGCCCTATTTAAGGAAAAGAAAAAACAGCAAAACCTTGAAAACAGGGACCTTCTTTCCCGTTCCGATGAGTTGAATCAAAAAGCGATTGAAGTTAAAAAAGTCAGAGTCATTCAAGAAATATTTGAAGGAGAAATTCCTTTAGACGCATTAAAGCAACTGGCAGATAAGATTAAAAATACAGGAAAACCTACCCTGATTTTATTTGCTTTAAAAACGTCTTCCAATCTTACCCTACTCTATATGTGCAATAAAGAAGCCACAAAAGAAGGAGTGCAGTGTAATCAACTACTCAAAGACACAGCTCCCATAGCGAGTGGCCGAGGTGGTGGTAAGCCGGAAATGGCCCAGGGTAGTGCAAAAGATGCGGATAAAATTCAGGATGTATTTCAAGAAGTACTTAATATATTAAAAAAGTGAGGGAAAAGAATGGCTGATTCATCATTCGATATTGTTTCAAAAATAGATAGATCGGAACTAAGTAACGCAGTTGCCCTTGCCAATACGGAATTAAACACCCGTTTTGATTTCAAGGGTTCAAAATCAGAAGTAAAACTGGATGAAAAAGATATTACAATTATCTCAGATAATGATATTAAACTCAAACAGGTAATTGATGTCTTTCAAAACAAACTGATTAAACGCGGCATCGGTTTAAAAGCTTTTAACTTCGAAGGAAAGATTGAAGCTTCCAGCGGACAAACCTGTCGTATGAAGGTAAAAGTTCAGGATGGACTGGAAAAAGACCACACAAAAGAAATCACCAAACTCATCAAAGACTCGAAAATAAAAGTCCAGGTGGTTAACATGGGAGACTGTGTGCGTGTCAGCAGTAAAAAGAAAGACGATTTGCAAGAAATTCAAAAACTCTTAAAAAGTGCTGAATTGAAGTTTGATGTTCAGTTTACAAACTATAAGTAAAATAAAAATTTTTAATTTTTCTTAGTAATAAATACAAAAAAGTGTTGACGTAGTGGAGAGTGTATGGGAAGTTGTTTTTCACGCGAGGGGCAGTAGTTCGGGACGAGGTAAAGGTTCTGGAGAATGATGCGAGTCGCAAGTTCATTATTAACTGAATCAAGTCGTATAGTAAAAAGTTATTTTATTGAGAACAAAAACAATAAAAGAAAGAAATTAATTAATAATTACAATTTTAGTGAAGACACCTGGAATTAGTAGAAGAAAAGAAGAACCAGGCTCATTCTTGCGAGACGTTAGGATTGCATGACGTAAGTTATGTGATAAGTAATATGGTCAAGTAAGTAAGGGCATACGGGGGATGCCAGGGCACTGAGAGGCGAAGAAGGACGTGGTTTGCTGCGATAAGCGACGGGGAGTTGTAAACAAGCGTTGATCCGTTGATTTCCGAATGGGGGAACCCGGCAGGCGATAGCCTGTCACCCATGCGAGTGGGGGCGATACCCGGGGAATTGAAACATCTTAGTACCCGGAGGAGAAGAAAGAAAGTTCGATTTTGTGAGTAGCGGTGAGCGAAAGCGAAAGAGCCCAAACCTCTGTCTATGTTACAGGCATGGACCGCTGTAGCAGAGGTGTTGAAGGAGCCACAAGTGAGAGTTCATGATCTCACGAAGAGTAAAAAAGGTTGAGTATAGAGGAACGGTATTGGAAAAGCCGACCAGAGAAGGTGAAAGTCCTGTATTCGAAATAATCAACTCTCTTAGTGGAATTCCTGAGTACCACGGAACACGTGTAATTTTGTGGGAATCTGGAGGGACCACTCTCCAAGGCTAAATACTCCTCAGTGACCGATAGTGGACGAGTACCGTGAGGGAAAGGTGAAAAGAACCGGGGGACCGGAGTGAAATAGAACCTGAAACCGTATGCTTACAAGGTATCAAAGCACTTGAGATGTGTGATGGTGTGCCTTTTGTAGAATGAGCCGGCGAGTTACTCTATGTTGCGAGCTTAAGACAGTGAGATGTCGGAGGCGAAGCGAAAGCGAGTGTTAATAGCGCGAGAAAAGTAGCATGGAGTAAGCCCGAAGCCAGATGAGCTATCCATGGGCAGGCTGAAAGTGAGGTAAAACTCAGTGGAGGGCCGAACCCGTTGACGTTGAAAAGTCTTGGGATGACCTGTGGATAGGGGTGAAAGGCCAACCAAATCTGGCAATAGCTGGTTCTCCCCGAAATAGCTTTAGGGCTAGCGTCATATGTTTAGTCACAGGGGTAGAGCTACTGACAGGGCTAGGGGGCCCACAAGCTTACCAAACCCTATCAAACTCCGAATACTGTGACTTGAAGTATGGCAGTCAGACTACGGGGGATAAGCTTCGTGGTCAAAAGGGAAACAGCCCGGACCGTCGTCTAAGGTCCCAAAATTCATGCTAAGTGTGAAAGGATGTGGAGATACGGAGACAACCAGGAGGTTGGCTTAGAAGCAGCCACCCTTGAAAGAGTGCGTAATAGCTCACTGGTCGAGTGTTTCTGCGCCGAAAATGTATGGGACTAAGCATGATACCGAAGACACGGGTGTGCAGTGATGCACGCGGTAGGGGAGCGTTCTTTCATCCGATGAAGATATACCGAGAGGCGTATTGGAGGAGTAAGAAGTGAGAATGCCGGCATGAGTAGCGTAAAAAGGGGTGAGAGTCCCCTTCACCGAAAACCCAAGGATTCCCCGGGAAGGCAAATCCGCCGGGGGTTAGTCGGGTCCTAAGGCGAGGCCGAGAGGCGTAGTCGATGGCAAGCAGGTTAATATTCCTGCACCGTTATGATTGTGCGAAGGAGTGACGCAGAAGGATATTTAGAGCGGGGCGTTGGTAGACCCTGTTGGTATATGTAGGCTATGAGAGATGCAGGAAAATCCGCATCTTGAGCGGAGGTATATCGGGAAGTCTCAGAGATGAGAATAAGCTAAAGATTCCAAGCTGCCAAGAAATAGCTTCTAAGTTTAGGTCATAATGTCCGTACCGCAAACCGACACAGGTGGGTGGGAAGAGAATTCCAAGGTGTTCGAGATAACTTTCGTTAAGGAACTCGGCAAAATGTCCCTGTAACTTCGGGAGAAAGGGATCCGAATTGAGTGAAGCCCCGCGGTGAAGCTCGAGTCGGACGCAGTGAAAAGAGGGTGGCGACTGTTTACCAAAAACACAGGTCTCTGCGAAATCGTAAGATGACGTATAGGGACTGACACCTGCCCGGTGCCGGAAGGTTAAGAGGAGATGTTAGCGCAAGCGAAGCTTCGAATCGAAGCCCCGGTAAACGGCGGCCGTAACTATGACGGTCCTAAGGTAGCGAAATTCCTTGTCGGGTAAGTTCCGACCTGCACGAATGGTGTAACGACCTCCCTACTGTCTCAACGAGAGTCTCGGCGAAATTGTAATGCCCGTGAAGATGCGGGCTACCTGCGATAGGACGGAAAGACCCCGTGAACCTTTACTGTAACCTGGCATTGAACTTTGGTTTATTATGTGTAGGATAGGTGGGAGACTGAGAGACATGGACGCTAGTTTGTGTTGAGTCATCGTTGAAATACCACCCTTAGTGAACTCGAGTTCTAACTGTGTGAATTACACAAGACATTGTCAGGCGGGCGGTTTGACTGGGGCGGTCGCCTCCCAAAGTGTAACGGAGGCGCCCAAAGGTTCCCTCAGCGCGGACGGAAATCGCGCAAAGAGTGTAAAGGCAGAAGGGAGCTTGACTGCGAGACCAACAAGTCGAGCAGATGCGAAAGCAGGGCTTAGTGATCCGGTGGTTCTGAGTGGAAGGGCCATCGCTCAACGGATAAAAGGTACTCCGGGGATAACAGGCTGATCGCGTCCAAGAGTTCATATCGACGACGCGGTTTGGCACCTCGATGTCGGCTCGTCGCATCCTGGGGCTGAAGCAGGTCCCAAGGGTATGGCTGTTCGCCATTTAAAGCGGTACGCGAGCTGGGTTCAGAACGTCGTGAGACAGTTCGGTCCCTATCCATCGCAGGCGAAGGAGATTTGAAGGAAGTTGCCCCTAGTACGAGAGGACCGGGGTGAACGGATCCATGGTGTATCAGTTGTCACGCCAGTGGCATTGCTGAGTAGCTATATCCGGACGGGATAACCGCTGAAAGCATATAAGCGGGAAGCCTCTCCAAAGATAAGATCTCCCTCCGCAAGGCTAAAGGCCCCGGGAAGATGACCCGGTTGATAGGCTACAGGTGTAAGTGTGGTAACACATTCAGCCAAGTAGTACTAATAGGCCGTGAGACTTGACCATATTACCAAAAACCCCATCAACTCGATGGGGTTTTTTATTCTCTCCACTTCATTTCATAACTAATTGGTTTTGGAAAAATTCTACTTGCCAAATATAAATTCAAAAATGAACTAACCATAGAAGTAATCAGATTGCGTTTTCTGGGAATTGCTGAAAAATAGGCGTAAGGATAATACGAAGAAATGAGTCAATTTAAAACCATCAATGAACTGTTCCAGGTAGCATTGCAGAAATATAATGATAAGCCATTGTATTTCACTAAAGATGCAAAGAAAAACTTTCAAGGGGTTTCCTTGAAAGAAATTTATAATAAAGCACAGAGTTTAGGTTGCTACTTAATTGAGCTGGGTGTAGAATCTGGAGATAGAGTCGGACTAATGTCTGATAATCGTGTAGAATGGGCAATAGCAGATATTACTGCATTAATTATTGGCTCATCAAACGTACCCAGAGGTTCTGATTCAACTCCTCAGGAGATTGAATACATTCTTGAACATAGTGGTAGTAAGGTTTGTTTTATTGAGCATGAAAAGCTTTTAACAAGTGTTTTGCCTGAAATACCAAAAACTCAGGTTCAGAAAATTATCGTATTGGACTCAAAATTTAAGCTGAAAGAAGATAACCCTATGGTTATTTCCTTAGAAGATGCAATAAAAGAGGGTGAAGCTCTACGTGAGAAGCACCTCGAAGAACTTAAAAAGCGGGAAAAGGAAGTTAAAGAAGACGATCTGTTTACAATCATTTATACTTCCGGGACCACAGGTCTTCCAAAAGGTGTTATGTTAACCCACAGGAATATGATATACAATGTGGTGACAGTGCCTCCTATGGTTGGAATCGCGAAAGAAGATAGATCTTTGACTATACTACCTGTATGGCATATATTTGAAAGAGCCATGTATTATGCTATCATCTCTCAGGGAGTTGGATATTATTATACGAATGTTCGTGATTTACGAGATGATTTTGCAAGAGTTAAACCCACATTTATGGCGTCTGCTCCGAGACTCTGGGAAAACCTTTATATGGGGATTAAAGCAAAAGTCGATAAAGCTTCTCCTATACAAAAAATGCTTTTCGATGCAGCTTATGATATTTGCAAAAACTATAGAAATGCGGTCGATTATCTCGAAGGCAATAAGTTAATGCTGAAGGAAGAAGATCCTATAGAAAAGGCACAAAACACCGCACTTTCTCTATTTACCTCTGTAAACCTGATGATTCCGGCAAAAATTATGGATGGAATTGTATTTGAAAAAATTCGTGCGGTTTTAGGTGGTAAACTTCGCGGAACGATATCCGGTGGTGGAGCACTTCCTCCTCATGTAGATGAATTTTTTAATGTTATAGGCATTCCTGTTTATGAAGGTTACGGAATGACTGAGTGTGCCCCAATTATCTCTGTTCGTACAGTTGGAAAAATCGTTCAGGGAAGCGTAGGTTTTAGACCTCCCGGAACCAGTGTTAAAATATTGAATGACAAGGGTGAAGAAGTTCCTACCGGCGAATTGGGAGTTATACATGTAAAAGGCCCTCAGGTCATGAAGGGTTATTATAAAAACGAAGAGGCTACTTCCAAGGCTCTAAACAATGGCTGGTTGAATACCGGAGATTTAGGTTTTATTAGCCTGAATGGCACCCTTTCTATTCGTGGAAGGATGAAGGATACAATCGTTCTTTTAGGTGGAGAAAATGTGGAGCCGGTTCCTATTGAAAACCTACTATTAGAACATAATCTGGTCAATCAGGTAATCGTTGTAGGTCAGGATCAGAAATCTCTAACGGCGCTTATCTGGCCTGATTATGAGAAGATGGCCGAAGCCGGTCTTAAATTTTCTAAGGATGAAAACTTAAATAACAATAAAGAAGTAAAAGCGCATTTTGCTAAGATTGTTAAGAGTATGGTTTCATCTGAAAACGGATTCAAGTCTTTTGAGAAGTTAAGTGACTTCCGTTTCCTACCAAAAGCTATGGAAGTTGGTGATGAGTTAACCAATCTCTATAAGATGAAAAGAAATGTAATTAGTGATAAATATGCATCCTTAATTAAAGAGATGTATGTTTAGGAATTAAGTTTTTGTAAGGGGGCTGTTTAAAAAGTCGTAATACTTAAGCGACTATAGCCCCTTTTATCTTGTTTTATTTTTCACATCTCTCTTTTATAACACGTAAGATATTCTCCTGAATGTCTCTCATCAGAAAGTCACTCCATAGATGTGCGTAGAAATTGAAGCGGGTGGATATCCTGAATTTACTTTCTAAGTGAAGTCGGATAGTGTTATTATCTAATATTTCAATTTCATATTTTCCTAATAATGTATCAAAGTAATCCCCTCCAACCACAACATGCGGATCAAGGGTTGTTAAAGGAGTTTTTTCCGGATCTGATTTTATGGTAAAAATCAATCTTTTATTTTCTTCCCAGACTGTAATGGTCTCCAGAAACATTAAACCTCTCTCAAATTTGGCTTCTCTGATTCCCCCGACACCATCATGTGAAAGTGTAGCTTCTACCGGTTTAGGAAAGCCCATTGTGTAAAAAAGTCCGCTTTGTTTTTCTGTTATTTTTGGGATACGAGTAATATGAGACCAGACAGTTTTAGAGTTAGCTTTTATATCAATTGTGCTATGTACTGTGCGGATTTCAGTTATCAGAGGAAAATTATTTTCAATTCTTGCCTCGGTAAATGGAAGAAATAGAAAAATAGAAAGAAAAACAAGTCGATTCGGACGATTCGAATTATGATTCAGGTATATACCGGTCAATACTCCACCAATGCTGGACATGAAAAGATATATGGGGAGAGCCATAATCATGCAAATAGTTCCTTCAAGACCGGTAACGATTGTCAATAACAAGCTGACTGTTGCAGATACCCAGGGCATTAAAATTCGGAAAGCGAGAGAATTTTGACGCTTTTCCGAAGCAAAGTATACTGTTATTACTCCCAAAGAAAAAGGAAGAATAAATACGAAGCCCCAGGTCATAACAACGAGAGAAGAAGTTTCTGTATTTTTTACAGCATACTGGCAACTCAAACCGTATATGATGGAGGCAATAAAGCCCGTAAAGTAAGCCAGGAAAGCTTTAGTTTTAGATGTCATAAATTTCTTTATTATAGACTTCGAAAAAAGTAAATAATAAAATATTTGAATTTATCCATTCGGATTGTATTTAGGATAATATGTGTTTTATTGAGCTTGATGTAAAGCTTCCATAATCTTATTTATTTTAGCCGGTTTAGGTAAAATATTATTTAAACCAATTTCTCGGCAATGTTCAAATACATCTGTCGTTGCATCCCCGGTTAAAACAATATATTTGGGTTCAATATTTCGTTCTCTTAAAGTTCTTACTATATTAAAACCGTCCATATCAGGAAGGTTCAGGTCTAAAAAAACTATATCAGGTCTTAGCTCTGTAATTTTCTTAATTGCTTCCTGTCCGGTAAAAGCCAACTCAAGTTCTTGAAAACCCTCTCTGTGTAAGAGTTTCTTTAGAAGATTTGCATTTACTTCTACGTCTTCTACAATAAGTATTTTAAGTTTATAATTGATAGTCTTATTATTAGCTATTGTATGCTGTAGAATTTTAGGGTTATTGGGACATTGATAACAATGATTTTCTTTTTCATTTGCATTTAGCCATTCTTTGCAGGGCTGCAAAGCAATAGAGAAAGAAAATATGGCTCCACCTTCTTTTCTGTTTTGGACTTTTATACTTCCATTCATAGCTTCTACAGCTTTCCTGGCAATATACAATCCAAGTCCGACTCCCTGTTCACTTGTATGACGTAATTTTCCCTGGATAAAAGGTTCAAAAATATTTTTTATAAGGTCATCAGGGATTCCCGGGCCATTGTCAGTTATTGTAAAACCCAGTCTTGAATAACTTTGATCTTCCCAATATAATTTCACTTTAATAATACCGGAGTTTGTCCACTTAACTGCATTGGATAAAAGGTTTCTGATTATATCAAAAAATCTGGTAGGATCTCCTATAAAATGACTGGGGATATCTGCTGCAAACTCAGTCTGTATTTCTACTGAATCCGGGGTTTTACTTTGATAGACCTGTATGAGTTCATGCATTCCCAGGAGTAGTGAAAATTTTTTAGATTGAAGTTTCATATTGTTTTTTGCAATTCTTGTAAAATCCAGGATGTCTTCAATAATGAGTAAAGATTGTGAAATGGCAGCTCTTAGAATAGGCAAGTTTTCAGGTGATTGAGGCAGTAGCTCACTGGCAGAAAGGGCTGCTTGCATGGGAGTGCGTAATTCGTGATTCACACGTGCAAGAAAGATTGATTTGGAATTCGATGCTTCTTCAGTTTCTCTATTTTGCTTTTCAAGGGCAAGTTTGGCGAGTAACAATTCCTCCGAATTTCGTAAACCTTTTTCAACTAAATAATATATAAATAAGGAATAAGAAAAAATAGAGAATATGAATATGCTTAATAAACTCAGGTTGGAGACAGATAGTGAGGAAGGAGAAAAAAACTTGAGGGAAAATGAATCAATTTCTAATAGAAGTTTGAATATACATGCTACAGTTATTAGAAATATATAACCGTAAAATTGAATTTTTCGAATAGATAAGAGTCCGTAGGAAAAAATAAAGATGGTGATAAAGGATATAAATACTGCTATATTTAGAAATGGTGATATGCTACAGGCACAGACTATAGTCAAAAAGGAACTATAAGAGGCATGGATAACTTTTTTCGAATAACAGAAATAAATACCTGCAAGGAAAATAGGAAGAACCACTGTGGTAATGGTACTTACAAATGGGTTTATTTCTTTTGTTAAGGCAAACAAAGTTAACATTCCAAGGGAAGAAAAGAATCCGATTACATTAAAAGTAAGTATGAAACGTAATTTTGTTTGTGTGTAGTATGTAAGATCCATAGGTCTATTTTTTGAAGATTTAAAATTATAGCTTCAATATGATTAAGAATAAAAAGAGTAAGAATTATCGTCAAGGTAAAATTTTCTATTATTTTTTATATGAAAATAAAGAAGCTAAAGTAACTGTAGCCTGACATACTGCAAGCAGTTTTTTGATAAGAAATGAGTCAATATAAGAAAGAAAAAGAAGGGAAAAATAACTTGCTATTTAAATAAAATGAAGTTGATAATGCAAAAGGATAAATTTATGGGGAATTTAAAACTGATAAAAGATCTAAATCCATTCTACCTGTTATTAGAACCAAAAAGAAGCTGGTATCAAGACTTTATATTATATGTGTATTTTCTAATAATTCTTTATTTTATATTACATTTCATTACTTACTGGATGGAAAAGAAGTTAAGTACAGTAGATATACAAACCATTTATAATCATAGAAAAATTGCCAGACGCTTTTTTCTACTATTTGCGGTTATATTTGCTTTTCCAATATTTTACCATCGTCTTGATTATCTACCTACTTTTTTAGGGATAATTGCAGCAGCTATCACAATTTCCTTAAAAGAGGTCACTTTAAGTATAGTTGCCTGGTTCATCATTCGCTCCAGTCACGGATTTGAAGTGGGGGATAGAATAGAAGTAGATGGGGTTAAAGGAGATGTAATTGATATTACGTTATTAAAGTTTTCTCTAATAGAGGTAAACAAAGAGCGTTCGATTGACCAGTCTACCAATCGAATTGTGAGTTTTCCGAATAACTTTGTAATCTTATATAAGATATTTATCGTATCTCAAAAAATGGACTATGTATGGGATGAAATTCATTTCTATATTTCAATAGACTCTGATATAGATA
Source organism: Leptospiraceae bacterium (assembly GCA_024233835.1). NCBI lineage: Bacteria > Pseudomonadati > Spirochaetota > Leptospiria > Leptospirales > Leptospiraceae > Leptospiraceae bacterium. Next base: position 713,332 of record JACKPC010000002.1, on the reverse strand, counting down.
GGGTAGAATTATTACTTCAGGAAATATTAAAAAAAGCTTACTTTGCGGAGGTTGATGAAATAGAAAGGCAGCTAAGGGAAGTCTCGAAACGCTATCTGATGAAATTAGGAGTTTCTACTCCTATTGTTTATACGACCCTTGAAGAAGGAAAGGTCATGATTTCACTCAGGTATTTAACCCGTATAAAACAAAAAAGGCAGAATCGCAGCCAGTTAAGTAGAGCGGTGATTCATGCCTTAAAAAAAGAGAAGAAGATAAAAATTATTTCATAGTATAAATTTGGAGAAAATCTACAGAGTAGGCTTCTCCTCCCGGTGCACCGGCGAGGATCACGACTTTTTCTCCTTCTTTTAAGATTCCTTCAGATTTCAATATTTCGTTCATGAAGTTAATCATATCTGTAAATTTATCCATCATAGGTAAAACAAAAGGATAAACACCTCGCATCAAATTCATCTTTCGAGAGGTTAATAAAAATGGGGTGAACGAATAGATGGGGGGCTTTGGACGAAAACGAGAAGCCAGATTTGCCGAGTAACCACTTCGTGTGAAATTTATAATTGCTTTCGCATTTATGGATTCTGCTATTTGTTTAGCAGCTGTACCCAGGGCGATTTCGTTTTCTTCAAAATGTCGGGTAATACCTTTTCCGGATTCAAAATGTTTATATATACTTTCAGCTTCTGTTATAATTTTTGTCATAATTCGAACAGAGTCTATAGGATATTTCCCACTGGCTGATTCTGCGGAAAGCATGACTGCATCTGTTCCATCTAAAACTGCATTGGCTACATCACTGGCTTCAGCCCTTGTCGGACTGGGGTTTTCTATCATGGATTCTAACATCTGTGTGGCTGTGATTACAGGCTTACCGGCAAGGTTTAGTTTCCGGATTAATTCTTTTTGGATAATAGGAACTTTTTCTGTATCTAATTCTACCCCCATATCGCCTCTGGCAATCATAATGGCATCAGATACTTTAATTATTTCATCGATATTTTTTACGGCTTCCGGTCTTTCTATTTTTGCTATCAGGCCTATAAATGTTCCTTTCAAATATTGTCTCGCAAGCTCAATGTCGGATGCTCTTCTTACAAAACTTAAAGCTATATAATCAACACCCAACTGCATAGCGAACTTTAGATCTTCAATATCTTTTTCAGTAAGAGCAGGAGCGCTTACTGGTGTTCCGGGAAGGTTGATTCCTTTATTACTTTTTAAATCTCCTCCAACAATAACTTCTAGTAGAGCTTTCTCCTTTTCTTTTGAGATGACTTTAAAAATAAGTTTTCCATCATCAACTAATACTTTGTGCCCCACTTCCAGATCCTCAACCAGTCCGGGGTAGGTACAACCGATTTCTACTTTTGTTCCTAAAAAATCTGCATCCGTATTAACCAGTAAGTTATCTCCATTTTTCAACTGTATCATACCATTTTCAATTTTTCCGGTACGAATTTTCGGTCCCTGTAGATCTGCTAAAATAGCGATAGAACGACCGGAACGTTGTTCACATATTCGAATAAGATCAAAAACACGCTTGTGTTCTTCATGGGAGGAATGGGAAAAATTTAATCGAGCAATATCCATCCCATTTTGAATCAATTCAGTAATCATTTTTTCATTGGATGAACTGGGTCCTATTGTGCATATAATCTTGGTTCTTTTTGAAAGTAAGTTCATAAGGTTAGTATAAATCAAGGTAGGTTTTTATTCAAGCTGGATCTGAATTTAAAGGATATACTTTGAAAGCTTAAATGTTTAGTTCAATTTCGACACGAGTACCCTGATTATTTGTAATGGAAAAAGTTCCTTTCAATTGTTTGGTAAGAAGTGAAATTAAAGAAAGGCCGAACTGGTTGGAATTGTTTAATTTTAAATTTTCCGGAATACCGATTCCATCATCTTGAATATGTATTTTTAGTTTGTTGAAATCTTTTTTAATGACAATTTGGATTGTACCTTTATCTTGATGGATAAATGCATATTTCATTGAATTTGTTATGACTTCATTAATAATAATACCGAGATTAAAAAGCTTTTTTCCATCCAGAATAAATTCATCAATTTCTTTAATAACCTGTATTTGAACTCTGATTGGAAATGTATTAAGGATTTCATCAACTAATGTGGTAAGATAATCTTTTGCAGATGTTTCAATAAAATTTTGAGATTTATAAAGTTTGTCGTATAATAAGCTCATGCAAATAATGTTTGATTGAATATCTTTTAAGATGGAAATTGTTTTTGAATCATTTAGGGTGGAAATTTGGAATTCAATAATGCTCTGTATTGCCAGCATATTATTTTTAATTCGATGATTCACTTCTTTTAGTATAATTTCTTTTTCTGTCAGTAGCGATTTTATTTTTTCTTCTGTTAATTTTCTCTCAGTAATATCTGTATGGGTTCCGGACATTCTCAAGGGTCTACCATATTTATCTTTTTTAACTACCTTGGCACTATCGAAGATCCATTTCCAATCTCCGTTTTTTGTTTTCATTCTATATTCAATTTGATGATTTTGCGTTTTTCCTGATAAATGATTTTCTATAGAGGCTACAGCCCTTTCTCTATCTTCAGGATGAATTAAATCTGTCCACTGATTTACTGTGAATTGAATCTCCTCCAGTGTATAGCCGAGCATTTCTGCCCAGCGCTCATTTCTTTGTACTTCATTTGTTTCTATATTCCAATCCCAAAAACCTAGTTTACTTCCTTCTAATACAAATTGTAAGCGTTCTTCATTTATTTCTGCCCTATTTTTAGCTTCAAATAATTTAAAAGCCATTTTAATACTTGCATCTAATACTGTAATTCCTGAGTTTTTCACTACATATCCGTATGAGGTGATTTTTTCTGTTCGGGCAACTATTTCAGGATCTGTATGACTGGATAAGAATACAATTGGAATTTCCTTTAATATTAGGATTCGTTCAGCTGTTTCCGTCCCATCAATTCCTTTTCCCAGATCTATATCCATCAGGATTAAAGAAATTTGTTTATTATTATTGAATTTTGTTATTGCGTCCTCACCAGAATTCGCAATGATTACAGAGTATCCCAATTTTTCAATTTGCTTTGACTCTACTGAAGCAATGAGAAAATCATCTTCAACAAGAAGTATCGTTTTATTCTTTGTCATAGATAAATTATTTTTAGATGATTTAGAGCATAAGTATAGGGAAATAAAAGTAAAGCTTAATTTATAGAAAAGTTGGTTTTTACAAAGATGATTTAAGGGAAAGCGAGGCCTTCCGACCTCGCCGTAGTTTTTAAGCTTTTAAGCGGGCTTCCAAAGAATCCAGTTGTTCTTTCAACTCTTTCGGAAGCTTGTTTCCAAATTTTGGATAGTGGTTAGTTTTTACATCTTCTAACTCTTTTAACCAGCCTTCTTTGTCTACTGCTATCAATTCTTTCATATCTTCTGCACTCACTCCTGCAGGAAGATCAATTGCATCAGTTGTAGGCATCAGACCAATTGGAGTTTCCTGTGCTTTTCCGGTACCTTCGGTTTGTTCGAAAATCCATTTTAACACACGGCTATTTTCTCCGTAACCGGGCCATACAAATTTTCCGTCTTTCTTACGGAACCAGTTCACAAAGAATATTTTAGGAAGTTGCGCATTTGGTTTTTTACCTATATTTATCCAGTGCTGGAAGTAATCTCCCATGTTGTAACCGCAGAAAGGTAGCATGGCAAATGGATCTCTACGGATGGAGCCAACTTTCAGGTCAAGTGCAGCTGCTGTGATCTCAGAACCTACAATTGAACCCATAAATACCCCATGGTTCCAGTCTTTTGCCTGATGAACCAGTGGAATTGTGCTGGGGCGACGTCCTCCAAAAAGAATCGCATCGATAGGAACACCTTTCGGGTCTTCCCATTCTGGTGCAACAGCAGGACATTGAGATGCCGGTGCTGTGAAACGTGCGTTTGGATGAGCTGCCGGTTTATCAGCTTTAGCAGCTTCCCACTCGTTACCATTCCAGTCGATAAGTTTTCCCGGAGCCGGATAACCGATTTGTTCCCACCATACATCTTTATCTTCTGTTAGAGCGACGTTAGTAAAGATTGTATTTTTTTCAATGGACTTCATTGCATTGGGGTTTGAATCCATAGAAGTTCCAGGAGCCACTCCGAAAAAGCCTGCTTCAGGATTGATAGCGTATAATTTTCCACCTTCTCCAAATTTCATCCAGGCAATGTCATCACCCACGGTCTCTACTTTCCAACCGGGGATAGTAGGAATTAACATAGCGAGGTTTGTTTTTCCGCAGGCAGATGGGAAGGCTGCCGCAATGTATTTTTTCTTGCCGGCAGGATTGGTAATGCTCAAAATAAGCATGTGTTCTGCGAGCCAACCTTCATCTCTGGCTGCCACAGAAGCAATTCGGAGAGCCAGACATTTTTTTCCTAAAAGAGCATTTCCACCATAACCGGAACCATAAGACCAGATAGTTCTTTCTTCCGGAAAGTGAGAAATGTATTTTTTGTCGAGAGGAGCACAGGGCCATTCTCCATTATCTTTTTCTCCCGGTCCTAAAGGTTTTCCTACGGAATGTAAGCAGGGAATAAATTCTCCCTCATTTCCCAGAACATCCAGTACCTTATTACCCACACGGGTCATGATATGCATATTAACTACTACATAAGGAGAATCAGTGATTTCTACGCCGATTTTTGCAATGTTCGAGCCTACAGGTCCCATTGAGAAAGGAATTACATACATAGTTCTACCTTTCATGCAACCATCATAAAGTCCTCTCATTGTATTCTTTAATTCATCAGGATTTATCCAGTTGTTTGTTGGACCTGCATCATCTTCTTTTTTTGATGCAATATACGTGCGGTTTTCAACTCGAGCTACATCAGAAGGGTCAGAGCGAAATAGATAGCTATTTTCACGTTTCAGGGGTGTTGCGATTCCTTCATCGACCATTATTTTAATCATGCGGTCGTATTCTGCTTTAGAGCCATCACACCATTCTACCTTGTCCGGTTTGGTCATCTTAGCAATTTCGTCTACCCACTCGAGAAGTTTCTTATGATTCGTAGGTGCCATTAAGCCTCCTTCCTCATTTTAATTTGTTACATATATAAGAGCCTGTTTAAAAATGGAGCTACAGGCTCTTGCAGCTTGCTTTCCTTTAATAGATAAGCTCACTTTAAGACACGCTGTAAGCGACAAAGCTCTTATCTGATAACTATTTATCTCATAAATTAAAAAAAAGGATATTATATACAAGCTAAAAAATCAAGCTTGCCGACTGTTTTTTATCAGACTGGAGTAAAAACGTAAGTTTTTATAAATCCGCCTGTTTATTTTTCTCTTTTTGAGGGATGTATATCCTTGGATCCATCCGGATACCTATTTTCTCTAAAACGCGGGAACTTAAGAATTTCATATCCTCGGCCATATAGTAAAGACAGGGAATCAGGATGAGAGTAATAAAACTGGCAAAAATTAAACCATAACCAAATGCCAGGGCCAGGGGGGCTACAAAATAGTTTTTATTTCCACCAATAGCGTAAATGGTTGGAATTAAACCCAGAACAGTAGTACCGGTAGTTAAAAAGACGGGTTTTAGTCGGATGACACCTCCCCTGATAAGTGCTCGGCGTAAGTCCGGAGTTTCTTCTCGAATATTGTTGATAAATTGTACGAGCACAAGTGTATTACTTACAATAACTCCGGCGAGGCTGAATAGACCGAGGACGCTCATGAAAGAAAGTGGTTGGGAGTGTGTATAAAGTGCAAAAATAACCCCTACCAGGGAGAATGGGATCGCTCCCATTACAACAAGCGGTAATATAAGAGAATCAAAAAATACTGCCAGAATAATAAATATTATTATCAGTGCATATATAAATAAGATACCAAGTTCGCTCATGGTTTTATTGGTATCTTCATTTTCTCCACCATAGGCAATGAAATATCCGGGATAGCGTTTATGAATGTCTTTAAATTTTTCTTTTAAGAGTGAATTTACTTTCATGGAATTGGTTATATCTATTTTTACATCTGCCTGAACCTGTATGATTCTTTTATAATTCAAGCGATTAATTTGTGAATATCCATCTCTTTCTTGAATATAGGTTACTGTGCTTAGAGGAACGAGTCCTCCGTTTCGATTGGCTATCAATACTTCATTCAGACTATTCTTTTGTTTCAGATGGTCTTCCGGAAAGCGGACTCTAACTTTAATTTCATCCTCTCCCTGCCAGATGGTTGTTGCTTCAGCTCCTTTAAAGGCTGCGTATAAACTTCTCGCAACATCTACAACAGACAAATTGGCTCTGGCAGATTCTACTTCATTTATATGATACCTGTATTCCTGTTTACCCGGTTCAAAATCCATTTCAACATTGATGACTCCTTTTAGAGTTTTTAAATAATCCATGTATTCTTTTGCAATTTTTTCTAAGGTAGAAAAATCTTTTCCCCGGAGTTCAATATTGATGGGCTTTCCCACAGGAGGACCTCCTGCCTGTAGTTCTACATTTACATTAAATTCTTTGGCTAATATACCCTTTTCGGTGGCTATTTGAATTTCTTTTCGAAGAGCATCCCGAATTTCGGTAGCTAATCTCTTTCTTTTACTTTCCGGACTGAGGAGGATGTTTAGCGTTGATTTATGAGTTCCTTCTCCCGGTTTGGGATCTAATACGGAGTTGGCTTCTATCCCGACTCGAGACCGTAAGGAAACCAATTCTTCTTTGGGTAAACGCAGGATAATTTTTTCTAATTCCTTTACCTGCTTTAAATTTTCTTCGAGATTCCTTTGCTGGGGTAATTTGGTTTTGATTACAATTCCTTTTTCTCCCCCACCGGAAATAAAAACAAAACCGATAAGTGGTGTTAGAGACAGAGCCGCCACAAAAAGGGCTACAAGTCCACCGAAGGTTAAATAACGGAACTTTAAAGATAGTTCAAGACTAATTTTGTAGATAAATTGTAGTTTACCAAACCAACCTTTTTCAAACTCTATTTCTTCTGAAGGTTTATCACCGGTTTCGGAATTTTTAATATTCGATTTAGAAAATATACTTAAATAAGTGGGCAATACAAAAATTGCAATTATCCAGGAGGCACCAAGGCATACCATAAGAACAATGGGAATTGCTTTTACAAATTTTCCGATGATACCGCTTACCATAAGAAGAGGGGCAAAGGCTGCACAGATACAAAGTAACGTAACGGTTACAGGCCAGACTACTTCTGAAACTCCTTTTTCGATAGCATCCTGTTTCTTGAAACCCATTCCCAGGTATCTATGCGTGTTTTCAGAAACGACAATTCCGAAGTCAACTATCATTCCTAAAACCATAATCAGTCCAAATAGGCTTACTACATTTAAAGTAAGAGATGCGAGATCCATGCCCCAGAAAGCAATCATAAAGGACAGGGGAATACAAAGAGTTACAAGAACAGACATCCGAAAACCCATGCTTACAAGGAGAACTAAAAATAGAAGAAAAAAGCCGCTGATAGCGTTTGAAATAACCGAGCTAATATCATTTTTGGTGTTTTCGCTTCTATCATCAAATAGTTCTATAGCCACACAGTCTTTGCAGGAATTTAAATTATAATTAAATTTCGAAACTTTTTCTTTAATGCGTTCAGATGTGCTAATCTCATCTGCACTTTTTTTCTTCCAGATACTAAAAATAATAGCTTCCTTTCCCTTGAATCGCTCATAGATTTTCCTTTCTTCAAAAGTGTCACTTACTCTTGCCAGATCTTTTATCCTTGTGGTAAATGCCAGATCATTAGCCCGTATTACTGTATCCTGAATTTCTTTTGTATTTTGATATAAGCCTTTAGTTCTCAAGACATATTCATTTTTATCAATTTTTAAGGAACCTCCCGGCATATCATAATTACGATTTGAAACTGTGTAGATAAGCGTATTTAAATCCAGATGATAATTTTTTAATGCAAAAGGGTTGGCTTCGATAAGATATTCTCTTTCTAAAAAACCAAAAGGTTGAACTTCGGCTACACCATCGATATCATAGATATAGTCTTCCAATTCATCTGCAACCTGTCTGAGTTCTTTGTAAGTCGCTTTATTATTATCTTTACTGTAAATGGCTGCATAAATAACTTCCGTTTTATCCAGTTTAATTTCCTCGACAACAGGTTTTTCGGCTTTTTCGGGAAGATTTGTAACAGCTTCTACTTTGTCTTTAATGTCTTGGATTACAGCTTTTTTATTTTTAATCCTGTCTTCGAGATAAATAGCAATGACCGAAACATTTTCAATATTGTAGCTTCTAACTTTATCCAGTCCATCCACTTCTCTGAGTTTTTTTTCTATAGGAATCGAAACCAGTTGTTCCATTTCATCCGGCGAGCCACCCGGATAAATCGTGGTAATCGAAACCATATCGAAATTGACTTCCGGGAAAGATTCTCGGTTTAAATGGATAAGTGTACGATAGCCGATAATAAAGACCAAAAAGACCAAAAGATTCATTAGGAGTTTTTGAGACATGAGAACTCTTACTAATTTTAGCATTCTATCTTCCTCGAATTTTATTTAAATCTTGATGGAAACTAAAGAAACTATATTAGTTTCCTATGGTTACATTATTTTAGACAACTAATTATCTGAATTTATTTAATTTTTTTGTTTATCACGGATTAAAATACCGAAAAAAATAATATTTACAACTTCATCTATGAGTTCCGTCAAAGATTTGCTTTGAGATTGATAGTATTCCGGGTTGAAAACGGTATTAAAAGTTCCTATAAACATTTGCGAAATAATATCTGCATTAGCCGTTTTTTTTATTTGTTTTTCTTTAATTCCCTGGTCGAGGATTTTTTTAATTAATTTGGGTAGGTTCTTTTTTTTATTTTCCTGTATCGTATTGTATATATCAGGAGCTGATTTTGATAAATCCAGCTGCAAGGAAAACATGAGATTGTTTTCTTCGGTTTGACTCTGAACTAATTTTTTAAGTTTTTCTAAAAAAGGAATTTGTTTATCCTGGAGAATATTATCCAGAAAAGCTTCATAGGATTCTTCCTGTTGCTGGATAACGGAAAAGAGCAGGTCGAGTTTGGATGAGTAATGTTTATAAAGGGTTTTCTTGCTCATTCCTACAGAAGTAGCAATATCATCCATACTTACCCTGGAATATCCATGCTTTAAAAAAAGGTGTTTGGCGGCTTCATGAATTCGATTTCCCGGATCCGGTTCAAGATGTAAACTCATATAAATTTAGACTGAGAGATTTTGATGGGTTGTCATTCAATATTTTTTTAAAGGTTTATAAGGAATCGAATAGCGATGAAACTGGAAAAACCAGCTTCATCTTATTTAAGATAATAGTTCTTTGATATATTAACAAAATCTTTTATTCAGAAGGTTTACTTACGGGAAGGCTTCCCGGAACCCGAATCGTACTGAAATCCTTAAACTCTGTGGGTTGTGTTCTTTGACTCAGAATATCATTAATTCCTAATATATAAGGATTCAAAAGGTTACGCTGGTGATTTAAACCTCCGCGGATGAGATAGTGCCAGAAGCCTGCAAAACCGGATTTATGCCTCGGATGCCAGTCATGTTTTTTATGTAACTTGGGTTCTACCGTACTGATGATAATACTGGATTCATCAAAGGGTAAGCTCAGGATATTTTTCTTGTGTTCCTCGGAGTATTTCCAGAATTCTTCTGCATTGCTGGGGTAGTAGATTCTTATGTTTACTCCCAATTTCTTTGCTGATTTCGCTATAGAACGGATGGTTTTATCTTTGAGCATATCTCCCGGTGAAATCGAAATTCTATCCAGACTGTAAAGTTCTCGTATGTGTTTATAGGCCTCCGGATTACTGAGCCAACCAAATTCGGGTTCCTTGGGGTTTTTTCGGAGAGAGAGTTTGTAGTGCTCATACAGGTCTCCTCTGTATTTCTTGTATACCTTCTCCATGATAGGCAGATCTGGGTGGTTTGCATAAACCTCTTTTAAGAGCTTTAAAGCTTTTGAAGAATGGGAAGTCTGGAAAAAATCTACAAGTTGTTCCGGCGTTTCGGCTTTAATAATAAACGCTTTTAGCATCCTGTGCAGGTTGACAATATTTATGTCGAAGTCAAAAAGCCAGGCCCATTCTGTTCTCGCCAGTGCCATATAGGAGTAGTTGGAATCAGCGGCCACACCGGCATAGCCTCCTCCGAGGTTTCTAACATAAGGTACAAAATGCCAGTTTCTCGGTTCGTTGGTTTTTACGTAGGAAACCGGGTCTTTACAATGGGCCGGAGACTGGTACAGAGTTTTACAGAGGGGCTTATTGAGTGTGTCGTAAGCCTCCAGTTCATGCAGGGTTTTTAATTGTTCGGCTGTAGGTTTTGTGAGTTTGGCCGGTTCCGGAGGAGGGTTTTTTATCATCCAGGCTGGTGAATTCGTAAGTACGGGGGTATCGGAGGCACAGCGAACAGAAAGCCTGTGTCCGCCGGTTTGAATGACCTCCGGTCTTCTCGAAGCCCCCCGGTTGTGTACGGAAGACCACCACCAGCTTCCCCCTTTCAGGATTTTTAGTTTCTGGGTTTCGCAGGGAGTGACTCCACCGCAGGGACCCTGAGGGTTATTTCCAACACAGTCTTTACAGGGTTCTTTGCAGTTTCCTCCGGTTCTGCATTCACTTGCCCAGTCGTTAACCCATTCGTAGCCATTGCCGGCCATGTCATAGACTTCGTAATGACCCGGAGGAAAGCTTCCGACCGGTAAGGTAACATCATCGGTGCAGTATTTATAGTTAGAACGTTTACAATCGGGTTCTTCATTGCCCCAGGGGTAGATGGTACCTTTTTCTCCTCCGCGTGCGACCTTTTCCCACTCGGCTTCAGTGGGCAGGCGCTTTCCGCGAAACCGGCAATACTGATTGGCAATTTCCCAGGTGATAGGAACTGCGGGCTGCTTGTCGTCCAGGGAACGGCTGTAGAGGCCGGATTTTATGTTTTTGTAGACCTTGCATTCTCCTGCTTTTATACATTCCCGGTATTCTGCGTTGCTAGCCTCGTATTTGTCGATATAAAAGGTTTTAACATAGACAGTCTGTCTCGGAACTTCGCTTTCGATAAAGGAAGGCTGTTTTTTAATCAGTTCAATTTCTTCTTTTAAGTCAGCTATTTGGGAGCGGCTGAGCTTTTGTTCTTTGAGACGGCCCAGGCGGTCTTCGAGGTCTTTTTTAGCCTGTTCAATAGCTCTGTCGGCTTCTTCTCGTGTGGAACCAATAATAGCATTTCCTCCGGGGATGCAAACCATGCCCTCCGGTGGATTTTCGCAATCTCCTTCTATAAGTCTCGAAGGAATACCTTTCGTGTTCTGCGGTTCTTTTTTGGTAGATTCGCAGGAAATCAGTAGAAGTAATAGAGAAAAAATTGTGAGTAAGTGTTTCAAGTGTGATGCCTTTTATTTTTTTTACCTGTGTAGCGAAAGGGGAGAAAAATCAAAGTATTATTTTTTGTTGTATTGTTTTCATCAGGGGGAATGCTTGATCTTTTTTTATTTAAAAGGTATCAAGAAATGCCGGTTTATATTCGTAAAAAATAAAATGATACAAGGAAGATTTATATGAAATTAGAGATGAGCCTGATGGAAAAAATTATTAGGATACTTAATAATATTACAATAAAATGGAAGATTATAATTCTTATCCTAACTTTTTCCGGTTTTTTTATCATGCTTTTATTATTATTTATTCCTTTTGTTTTCAAGATCCATGAAAAGAATATATACTACACCCATTTAATAGATAGAAGTAGAATTATACAGGTGGACTTTAAAATACAGGTACAGGAATGGAAAAATATTTTACTCAGGGGTAGCGATGTTAATAAATTTCATAAGTACAAAACCCAGTTCTTGCAAAAAAGCGAAAAAATTCAAAAAGATTTACAATATATAGAAAAAACAGTAATACCCGGTTCCGAAATAGAAAATAGGGTGAACTCATTAGAAAAAATTATGCAAAATTTGGAGAAGATTTATCTATCGAATTTAGAAAAATATTATAATCCAAAAAACCTAAATTCTATCAAAGATGTGGATAAAGCCGTTGAAGGGATTGATAGAGAACCCACAGAGAAAATAGGAAAATTAGTAGATACGATTGCTCAAACAGCAAAAGAGGAAACTTATAAGATAATTGAAATATACTTACTTTTAGTAGTCTCGGTATCTTTTATTATATTTGTAATGATTCTCTTTTTCCTCATAGCATTGAGTAGAAGTATTCACAGACCCATTAAAAAAATTGGATTACAAATGGAGGAAATTGCCAGCGGGGAAGTCAGTTTAAATGTAAAAATTATTATGACAGGTAATGATGAAATCGCAACGCTAGGTAATAACTTTAATGCATTTCTCATTAAACTGAAAAATATAATTACGGAAAATATTCATTTCTCAAGAGTTATAAATGAATCTATTCAAAAATTGAAAGAAGTTACCGGGGTTATCTCAGAGAACTTTAAAATTCAGTCAAATTCAACTTTGCAAATACAACTCCGTTCGAATGAGGTAAACCTTAAAAGTGAAGAAAATAGTCAGGCTTTAGAAAAGCAATTACTGGCTCTATCAGGACTATTTGAGAGTATAGATTCTCTTTCTTTATCACTGAGCGAATCGGAAGAGAAAGTTGAGAATAGCAGCAAACATTCGGAATCCCTTAGTGCGCGTATTTCAGAAAAAAATAAAACTCTCATCATGATAAAAGAAACCATGAAAAACATGACTGATAATTCTAAGAAGATAGAAAGCATCATTGGAATTATACATGATATTTCAGAACAAATTAATTTATTATCGTTAAATGCGTCTATAGAAGCAGCGAGAGCAGGGGATGAAGGGAAAGGTTTTTCTGTAGTGGCTTCGGAGGTATCGAAATTAGCTGATAGAACCTCCGCTAGCTTAAAAGAAATAGAAACATTAATCAAAAAGAATAATAAAGAATTAAATGATGAGTTAAGTAACGTAAATACGACCATTGAATTTTTTATGAATACTATAAAAGAGATTTCTGATATTACGGAAAGTATAAAAATCATTCAAGCCTGTACATCAGAACAATTTGAAGAAACAAAGAGGATAACTGAGAAAGTTAATATAGTGAAAAATCTTTCGAATAGTTTAGAAAGGGAGACGGTAAGTAATAGAGAGTCTATCCGATTGATTTCTGAAGAAATTTCTAATTTGAATAGGATTTCTCAAACGAATGATTCTAAACTTCATGAAGTAAAAAGTATATCTGATAATATCGTGCAGGTAGGTAATCAATTAGAAATCAGTTCTTCTCAATTTAAGATTTAGGCTCTAAAAAGTCAGGAAGTTTTACTTTTTTTAAGCGAGCCATAGGACTCGCTTACTTCAATATATTTTTTATCTTTTCTTTTGTTTCTGGAGATACATTTTTTCGAGCCGCAGGATTCTTTCATCCAGATTCATTTTTTTTGAGGGTTTAAGACCGAGTTGTTTTTCTAAGAATTGAACTCTTTTTTCCAGCTTAGCTGTCTTGCTTCTGCTTACTCGCCGGCTTCGAGTTCTTTTGTGTTTACGGTTTTTCTTTTTATATTTTTTATACGCCTTTTTGCGGGATTTATGGACTGTGGAATACTTGGTTTTTTTGGCTTGTTTGGTTTTAACAGTTGTTTCGGTATTCTCAGCCTCAGGAGGTAGATTTTGGCTATAATCTACTTTCTTTTTTTCTACAGTTTTGGGTTCTTTCCGGTTTTCTTTGGTTTCATAATCTAAAAAAGGAATGTCTTCACCCAGTAGTTTTTTATTGGTCTGTTTATTCTCTTTTTTTGTGTCTTCAGCTTTTTCGGAATTCGGAGAATTGTTTTTTTTGTCCTTAGCTTCTGAAGAATTCGAAGTGCTTTCCGGACTTTTCATTTTTTCCGGATTTACAGTGGTTACTTTTTCATACTTTTCTTCACTCTTAGATTTTTGTCCTATTGAAAGGATTTTCTTGGATATTTCATTACGATAAATAAAAGCATAAATACCCATTAAGATAAGAACAACCACGATAAGTGTGGAAACAATAACTTTTAGTGTGTGTTTAAAACCCATAGCATCCCTTTTATTTTTGGATTTTTCCCGGCTTTCAAGAAAAGACTGCGTCCTGCTTTCCAAGTTTTGAATATCTTCCGATAAATACAAAAACTGAAAAACCAGCCATGAACCAGAAGGAACTTTATCATGCCGGGAATGCTTTATTTTTACTATCGAATCATTTTTATCTCTTTTATACTGTATTCAATAAATTTATTTGCTCCACCAAAAAATTTTACCGGCGGGGAAAATGACTTTCTTTCCAGCCAGATAGAGTTGAAAACTCCTGAAGAAGACAGAGTTCAGATTCTTTCTGCGGTTTTATCTGAAAAGGGAAGTAAGTATTCTTTGCAACTTTTGGAGGCCTTTGAGGGGGAGAGACTCTGGTCTTTTCATAGAAATATTGCATTTTTAAGAAAAATGAATTTTATTTCAAAAATTCCTGAATCAAAAGCTTTTCAACTGGAGTCTGAGATTTTTAAAAAGAATACGGGCTATTCCTATCGATCTTCGTTTATGCTCCATTCCTATTTTGAAGTTCCTTCCCGAGAATCCATTTTTTTTAAACCAGAATCTGCCATACGATTTGAAAAGGGCTTACCGGTGAAAATTTTTGGCTGGGTTTTTTCAAATGAGTATGATATAAGCCTGGAACTGGTTTTGAGCCAGAAATTTCATCAGAATATCCATATTTCTCTCGGAAAACTTTCCTTTAAAGGTTGGAAGCGGATAGAAACAGTCGTTCAACTCGATAAAAAAAGTAAGCTGCTTATTGAGAGAAAAGGACTTTACCCTGAGGTGAAGGGGTTTTTACTAAAACCGGGAAAGCAACAGAAGAAAGGTGCATTCTTTATTTATCTGGATCAGTTTTCCGTGCTTTTAGATAAAGCGTATATGAATTATCCGGGTTCTGAAATTCGTGATAATTGGCGATAGAGAGTAGGTTATTATGGAAGAATTTGAAGATAAACGGCAGGAAGAATTTCTGGAGGAGGAGGAAGGTGAAGATTTTATTGAGCAAATAAAAACCTTTATCGATAATGGAAACGACGAAGAACTTCTGTCTTATCTTTCCAGCACTCACCCGGCCGATACTGCCGAAACCATGACAGCTCTTGACGATGATGATGCGGCTCTTTATCTTCTCAGGCTTTGCTCTTATGAAGACCAGGCTCATGTTTTAATCGAACTAAACGAGGATCTTCTTTCTTCTATCCTTGAAAATCTGAATCTGAAGGAACTGGCAGAGATTTTTCAGTTTCTGGAATCGGATGATATTATTTACCTCGTTTCCCAGCTTCCTTCTGAAAAAGGGGAGCAGGCTCTCAATACTATTTCGACCCGGGAAGCTTTTCGACTCAGAAAACAGTTAAAATACGAAGAATATACCGCCGGTCGTTTAATGTCCAATGAATTTGCTACTGCAAGAGAAACTGATACTGTGCGTAAGGGAATTCTGAGCTTGAGAAGGGTGGCCAAGAACGACCATGATATCTTTCTCCTCTTTGTAACCGATCAGGAGGGAGTCGTTCGGGGTTATGTGGGCTTGAAAGACCTTTTTTTTTCCAATCCGAGGGCTAAAATTCAAGAAATCATGAAGACCAGCATCAAGACAGTGCACTACAGTATGAAACAGGAAGAGGTAGCCCGCTTTTTCCAAAAATATGACTATGTATCTGCGGCTGTTGTGGATGATGAAGAACGCATGATCGGAAGAATTACGGTAGATGATGTTCTGGACGTGATGCAGCAAGAAGCTTCCGAGGATATCTATAAAATGGCGGGTTTGAGTGAGGATGAAAGAATCTATGCACCTGTCTGGGATACTGTGAAAACCCGAATTCCCTGGCTACATCTGAATCTTTTGACTGCGGTACTTGCTTCTTCTGTTGTTACTTTCTTTGAATCTACGATAGGTAGAGTAGTGGCTCTCGCTTCTTTAATGCCGATTGTAGCCGGGATGGGTGGAAATGCCGGAACGCAGTCTATTACGGTAGTTGTAAGAAGTATTGCAACAGGGGAATTAGGGGATAGAAACTGGAAACAGGCCATATTCCGAGAACTTTTGATTGGCCTATTTAATGGTATTATTCTGGGTTTTGTCACTGCTTTTTTTGTATATTTTTTTAAACATAATCTGGCTCTTGCTATTGTAATTGGACTCGCTATGCTTATCAATCTTCTGATTGCAGGGCTTGTGGGTTCAAGTATCCCGATTATTTTAAAATATTTTGATATTGATCCCGCAATAGCCTCTTCTATCTTTGTAACAACGTTTACGGATATATTCGGGTTCTTTTGCTTTTTAGGACTCGCTTCTTTATTTATTACATATCTTGTGTAGGAGACTTATTTATGAAATACATTTACATGGGTTTATATTTCACTTTTCTGTTTTTTTCCTATTCCTGTACTACTACAGATAAGACAACTGATATAAAACCGGATAAAGACAAACAGTATTTTTATCCCGGTGGTAAGGAGGAAACTATTCTGAATGAAAAGGGAGAGGTCGTTCAGATAAGCAATGAAGATCCGGAGTTTTTCCAAAAAACATCGAAGGATTGGAGAGAACTTTTCCGTGTAATTATTTCCAGTGAGGGTTATCAGGTAAGGCAAATACGCAAATCTGAATGGATAAAGCGAGCTCCTGATGAAGGAGGAGACAAGCTTACCATGGAAGAGCTAAAGCCCTATAATAAGGTAGATTACGTGGATGATGGAGTGGTTGCTATTGAATTGAGTCCTTATACGGGTAAGATTCAAAACCTGAATTTTGATACCCGTGTTCCTCGAATTAATGAACTGGCTAAAATTGTGCAAAACGATGCAACTCGCTGGAAGCTCATCCATAAAAATGAAGATGAACCTTCTATTCTGGAATATAAGATATTCTACCAGATAAAACTTCAAAAAAATGCCAGCCGCGAAGAGGTCATAGATCTTCTGAAAAAGAAGAAATAAATTTATTTCGATAATAATTTAATTAAATCCGAATTATTTTTAAGAACAGGGTATTGCTTTGCAAATTGTTTGACCTGTTCTTTTAAATAAGAATCCAGATAAGAGATTCCCTTACTGAGGATCAAATCGGGTATTTCTCCGTAATAGGCCGAGGCTATAGAACCACACATGCAAGCAATTGTGTCGCTGTCGCCTCCGAGGGAAATCGCCTTTCTGATGGCAGATTCGTAATCCGTACTTTCTAAAAAACTAATAATGGCTTCCGGCACCGAGCCCTGACAGCTTACATCGAAATGGTAAGTTTTTCGTATATTAGAAATACTATCCTGTAAATTATATCCAAATCTTTTTTCTATTTCCTTTTGAATGAAGTCTTTAGATTTTCCATTTCTGGCATAAAAAGTGGCTAAAGCAATAGCTTTTGCTCCCTTAATACCTTCCGGGTGATTATGGCTTACACCGGCAGAACGTTCAGCTTCGGATAAAACTTCGGTTTCTGTCCGGAAAGCATAGGCTACGGGGCTTACTCGCATCGCAGAACCATTTCCATAGCTTCCATAGGCATTGGCTTCTTTATTTTGTGCCCATTCTGAGAACCGGCTTCCGTAACCGGCATTCGGATATCTATGATAAAAATTTTGATACGTTTCCCTGTAAGATTTCTGTTGTAGTAGGGCATAAGATGTAGCAATAGTCATGACCGTATCATCAGTGAACCTGGTTTCAGGAGGGAATAGCGGAAAGGTTTCCGTTTTTGTGTTTCTCCACTCATAAGTAGAACCTAATATGTCTCCGAGTATGGCTCCTATCATAATTAACTCCTATATATTTTACTAACTTCTTCGGCAATAATTTGTATACCTTTTTGTACCATATTATCGTCCTGTGCATAACTTACCCTGATACATTCCTGCTTATGCTTCCACTCATCTTCTTCGAGGCCGGGAAAGAAATAATGTCCGGAAACAACGAGAACTCCTCTTGCTTTGAGTTTTTCATATAAAAGCTTACTTCCACCCGGTAAATCGGGAAAATATAGCCATAAAAACATAGCTCCTTCCGGTTTATGAATATAATAGGGTAAACCTTTCAGGGCTTGATGAAAGGTTTCTAAAGCAAGTTTGACTTTCTTTTCATAATACGGCCGTACAAGATCCTTACTGATTCGAATGATTTCTGAGTTGGAAAGTAGTTCTGAAGTTAGAAGAAAACCTAAATTGTTCGGAGACAGATTTAGAATAGCATTGAGAGACGCAAGGGCTTTAATAATTTTCGATTCTGCTATAACAATACCGGTTCTTGTTCCCGGTAATCCTAATTTGGATAGACTCATACATAGAATTGTATTCGGAGAATAAAATAATTTTGCCTGTGTATATATTAGACCCGGAAAGGGATTTCCGTAAGCATTATCAATTATAAGAGGAATCTCATGCTTTATGGCTATCTCATGAAGTTTATGAATTTCCTCATCAGTTAATACATTCGAAGAAGGGTTCGTAGGTCTTGAAACGCAGATAGCAGCTATCTCATCTGTGATATTAAGTGCTTCAAAATCAATATGGTATTTAAAAAGATGATTGTCTAAAAATTCAATCTTAGAACGATAAGATTGAAAAAGGCCATCGCCTAAGCCAAGATCTGTATAGCCAATATATTCCGGGGCCAGGGGGAATAAGATTTTTTTCTTTTTGCCATTGGTATATTCTCCGGCGAAGAGGTTGAATAGTAGAAAAAAAGAAAATTGACTTCCATTCGTTAGACAAATATTTTCTCTACTAATATTCATAGAGTATTCTCTTTGAAAAAAAAGAAGCCAAATTATTTAGGAATTCATGTTCTCCCTCCGGGGGAGTGTAAATCCCGATAAGTTTCTTAAATTCTTCTTTAGACTGAATTAGATTAGAAAGTCTTTCTCTGAATATTTCTTGCACTTCCGGTATATGAGCGGGATTTCCTCCTCCCATCATGATCATACTACTATCCCCGGAAAGAGCTTTTCCTAAGTCATCCATTAAGGATAGAATACCGGCTTCAGCGGTAAATTTTTTACCAAATTTTGAAAATTCCAATTTGTTTATTTACGTTCCTTTAATGTTTTATAATATTCCTCATCTTTTAAAATCAATTGAAGTAATTCTTTTTCGATTTCAGGCTTATTTATATCATAGAAAAATTTATAAAACTCTTCTATAGCCATTTTTAATACCATTTCCGGATTTTGGGAAAAATCGTATGAGTTGGATTCTAACCAGAGTTTACATTCTTCTAAAAGACGTTTCATAAGAATTGTTACCTAATTAAATAATCTAATATATTAAAATATCATAAACCTTTAAAAATGGGAAACATCATACAATTCCATGATTTTATCCGGCTTTATAGGTTTGCTAAAATAAAATCCCTGACCCAGATTGCAATCAAGGGAGTTCAGGGTATTTACAATTTGAATCGTTTCTACTCCTTCTGCGACTATTTGGAGATTAAGGTTTTTAGCCAGACCGATAATCATTTTTACAATTGCCAGATCTTTACTATTGTCTTCCAAATACATCACAAAGGATTTGTCGATTTTTAAAAAATTAATGGGCATATTTCTAAGATAGCTTAAAGAAGAATAGCCGGTTCCAAAATCATCGATAGCAATGCTAATTCCGAGAGAGCCAATTCTTTTTAAAACTTTAATAATTTTTTGTGGTTCTGCCATCGCTTCGCTTTCTGTTATTTCAAGAGTTAATCTGGAAGGATGCAAAGAAACTTTTCCGAGTATGCTGAGTAAGGAATCATAAAAGTCTCTATCTAATAACTGTTGCACTGATACATTTACATTAACATGTAAAGGTTTCCCTATGTTTTCCCAAATTTTAGCCTGAGAGCTTGCTTCATATAGTACCCATTCTCCTACTTTTTTCATTGAAAAGCTTTCTTCTAATAAAGGAATGAACTCCATAGGGCTTACATCACCGAAAATTTCGCTTTTCCAGCGTATTAAAGCTTCTACAGCTATCATTTTTTTAGTAGTCAAATCAATAACCGGTTGGTAAACCAGTTGAAACTCTTCAGCAATAATCGCCTTTCGGAGAGCATTCAGCATATGAAATCGTCTTTCTGCCTTCTCATATAGAGTGCTGGTAAATATGACATAAGGTATTTTTCTATCTTTTTTTGCCTGATACATAGCTGTATCAGCATTTCTTAATAGAGTATCAAAATTTTTTCCATGAGCAGGAAAGCAAGCAACTCCGACACTCGCCTCTAAATAAATTCGGTTGTTTTCGATAGAAAAAGGTTCTGAAATTTCTGAAATCAAATCTTTACAGAAGTTTGTTATTTCACTTTCCGACATTTCTCTTTTTATCAATATGCAAAATTCGTCTCCTCCGATTCTAGAAATGAGGGCATTACGTTTAATTAATAAACGTATACGAATGGCTACTTCCAGTAATAGTTTATCTCCAATGGCATGTCCCAGAGAATCATTGACATCTTTGAATCCATCCAGATCAATATAAAAAAGTGCAAAGGGGATGGATGTATATTCAATAAATTGATCGACTTCTTTTTCAAATGAAAAACGATTAATTGCACCGGTTAAAAAATCATAATAAGCCAGACTTTTAATTTTAATGGCCATTTCTTTAAAAGCTTTACCAATGGATGTAAGCTCATCCTGTCCTTCGAGGCGGAAATAACTTCCAATATCAAAATTACCGGTTCCTAAAGTTTCTGTAGCATGGATCAGTTCTTTTATTCTCCTTCCGTAAAGGAAATAGAAGAAAGATATAATCATCATAACAGCAATGATGTTGATAGTACCGGAGCCCAGTGATTCCATGAGGGTAGAGTATAATGTTTCTTTCTTCAATTCTACCAGATCATAGTGCATCAGGATTAAATCTGAATTTAAGGGTCTTAGGGAAGAAATCTTTCTTTCCGGTATGTTTATGGGATAGACAAAGAGAATAAAATCTTTTTCTATTTTTATGAATGGAACTTTAGTTGTTCGAACCTTATTAAAATTATCATGATACCTGGATAAGAAGTCAAACTTATATTTGTGTATTAACTCTTTTAAATGATAGCCTTCGTATTTTCTTTTTGATGAAAGAAAAATATATTCTTTTTCATCAGATAGTAAGAGAAGTTTTATATAATTATCAGTCGAAAGGCTGGCAATAATATCCCGCAGGATGTTATAATTATCTTCATTTTTAAGCGATGAATTATAGCTATATTGAAGAATATCCATACTGGTTCGTATGGATTGAACTTTAGTATATTCTAAAGAATTAAACTCTTTGTTTACATTATATATAGTTTTTATTAGCTCGATTGATATTGTAAAAAAAATGAGTATTAAAGGAAATAATACCCGAAATGGATATTTTATAAAAAAACGGTAAACATTCATTTTAAAGATTCTTCGAGATAGCCTGGATCCAAAATACTTTGTAAATTTATACTTTTTGATAACAGTTTATTCTGCTTCATATGATAATATAATTTTTCTATTTTACCCGTAAAGGATTTATCTTTAAATGAATGCAAAACTTCTTTAGATGATGGAAAAACTATTGCAAAAAGACTTGACTTCACTTGCTGCTCACTTAAATTGTCTCTCTTTTGTATAGCCTGTATTGTTTCTGGATCTAAGTGTATAATTTTTTTTCTTTGGATTTCCCATTCTCTCAATAAGGCCACAACTCTTTTCCTTTGTTCATAACTTAAATCATCTCTAACGACCAGTACATCTACAATTTCGTAAGGAATACTCGAACTATTAAATAATTCTACAGCGCCTTCTTTTAGCAACTTACTTTTCACTGGTTCATATGTGATTAAAGCATCTACTTTTTTTTTCTTATAAAAAAACTCATGCTCATTGATTTCCATCGATAGAATCTTTATATCTTTAAGTTGAATAGAATGTAATTCCAGGATTCTGGAGAGGAAAAAAGCACCTAAAGCTGTGTTTTCGACTCCAATTACCTTTCCTTTCAGATCAGCAATGGATTGAATTCCCGGTCTGGCCAGGAGGCAATCCGCTCCATTCGAATAATCGGCTATATGTATAACTTTTACCTGATCGATAAATTGTTTTAAGTAAAGGGCTTCATCGAGGGTAATCGCGATAAGATCTACGGTTCCATTTCGGAAGGCTCTCATCGATTTAGAAGCGGAGGTATATTCAATCAGGTGAATATAGTTTTTTTTAAGTGAGCCATTATTTTCAGATAAAAAGATGGGTTCATAGCCAATCCAGAAATGAGCTCCCATTTTTAATACAGAAGGACTGGGATTGCAAAAAATGTTTATACAGAGGAATAAAAATAATATATAATTAAAAAAATAGTGACGCTTGTGATAATTAAAGAACATGATCAACCATCCTTATAATTCAGGTTCGCTTTTATTTGTATCCCTTAAAAAAGGGCGGGATTGTTTTTTCCATCAAAGGCGAGCTAACTATGGCTCGTTTGCTTTCCGGAAAAAATGAGGAACTGCATTAACCAGAAAATTGGAAAAACAATTTTATGAATATTCAAAGTCTTAATTTGTGTAAATAACTTTTTAACAGCTTGACATCATAAGATTATGGCCTTAATCTAAACTAAAAATAAGTCAAGGATAAATAAATGAAATTTTTGCGAACCCTTTTAGTATTTCTTTTCGTATCGACTTTGCCTGTGATGGCCTATTCAGATGATGCGTTTCGCTTGAGTCAGGATAATATTACCATTAAACCCGGTGGGGAAGTTGAATTAAAGCTGGATGTATATCTTCCCAAGAACCAGCACCTATATATTAAACCAGCCAGCTCTATGAGTTTTAATATCCCCACTTCTTTTAAAATTAAAGATCAGGGATTTGCCGTTGAGGTAGTAGAGTATCCGAATGGTGAAAAAAAGGAAGACGATTTTGTCCTGAAAGGCAGAGGAAGTACTAAAGCCGGTACTTATACTTTAAAAATTTTTGAAACGGAGGGAAAGGCTGCCGGTTCTAAGACTTATGCCCTTAAGTTGGAGATAAAGACCCAATGGTGTGATAGCAAAACCAATGTTTGTTTTCGACCTAACAAAATTGTTAAAAAGCTCAGTGCTAAAATTACCGGATCTAAAGATACGGCTATGCGATTCGGAGCTAGTGCTGAAAGAAGTGGTATTAATTGGGTAACCTCCTACAATTCTGCTTTTCAACAGGCGAAGCAGTCCGGTCAAAATGTGTTTGTGGTAATTACAGCTCCAACCTGGTGCGGATACTGTAAAATGCTGGAAAGAGATGTATTTGCCAAAGACTCAGTTCACTCGGTTTTAAATAGTAAATTTGTAGCTTTAAGAATATTAGATTCTAATCCGGATAAAAGTAAATTCAATTTTCGTGGATATCCAACCATGATGGTAGCCAATTCGAGTGGCCAAATACTCACTCAGAGTATTCCTCGTAGAGAAGATAGTTTTCTGACAGCTTTGAAAAAATATGAGACTTCCGGTGGAGGGAACGGAGGATCCGAAGATAACAAACCTCTTTCTGGTGAATCCTATAATTATTCTATCAAGGTAAATGGAACTTTTAAACGCACAGCAGACGGCCAATGGATAGAAACAAAAGAAACTACAGGGGAAAAAGTTTCTTATAAAGAAGTTCGAAGAGACTCAAACTACATAGTAATTCAGAATGTAAGCACAAAAACATTTCTGGCTTTACCTGTTCGTTCTTCAAAAGGTTTCATTTATGAAAATGGAAAATGGAAACCTTATTTAGATTTCTCTAAATAAGATTTGTTTACAGCGTATCTTAAAATAGGCTTATCTATTAAAGAAAAGCAAGCTGCAAGAGCCTGTAGTTTCATTTTTAGACAGGCCTTATATCATAGGCGAGTCGTCGGTGGCTCGCCTACACTTAAAAAAACTTTGAAAGCTTTATTACCTGTATGTGTGTTGGATCCAGGTTTCTTGCTTTTTCATAGAAAAATCTTGCTTCTTCTATATATCCTTTTAATCGGTAGGCATCGGAAAGGTTGATTAGGTTTTTAAATAGATACTCATCAAGCTCATAAGCTATTTTTCCATATTCAATAGCTTTTTCATATTGATCATAGACCTTTATACAAACAGAAAGGTAGAAAAAAGCCAGCGAATTCTTTTTATCAAGAGAAAGATACTTTTCGAGGTAGTAGATAGCATCACCATAATTTTTATTTTTCATATAGTCCAGAATCTTCATCCAGAGAAATTCCTGGCTTAATGGCTCTGAGTCATTTTCTTTGTATTCTATCTTTAATATAGATAAATCATCGGTGAGCTTGCCTTTTGATTTTAAATGTCTTACGATTTCATTTAGATCTGTTTTAGCTTCCTCCACAATGCTTAAGAAGAGTGATTCATCTTCATTTATTTCTTTATGTTCAATACCTATATCTAAATCGTCTCTACCATCGGAAGCAGCAATTAAAATATCGCCTGCCTGAAGTTGAAACTTTTTAACAGCAAAGGAAAATTCAGATTCAGAACCTAATTTTCTTAGTGATAATTCGGTTTCGATAAAATCAGCTTTTCCATCCCGATAAAGTACTGTCCAGGGATGCTCTGCATTGAAATAATACATTTCTCCTGTAAATTCATTAATTAAACCTAAAACTCCTGATATCATCATTGAGCCATTAAAAGTAGAAAACATAGCATTCAATTCGTAATAAGTATTCTCTATCCATTTTTCGGGACTAATTTTTAAAATACGATTATCTTTGGCTGAGCGCCTCATAATATTATTTAAAGAGGTACCGAGAACTATGGCTCCGCCGGCACCCTGCATAGATTTTCCCATTGCATCCCCATTGAAAAACATAATATAGCGGTTTTTTTCTGTGAAGAAACGCAGATTACCTGTAATACAAATATCACCTCCGATTTCGGACTGTCGGTTTCTAAATACAAACTTCTTTTTTTGTTGGATTAGAAATTCAGAACGAACCTGCTTTGATTTGTTGTAATTGGTAGCCAGTGGTTTTTCTATTAGAGAAGTTAAAAAATAATCTCCATCCTGTTGAATTTTAAGTTCTTCTATTTCCTGCATTTTTTTTGTTACTTCAAGAGTTCTTTCTTTTACCTTCTCTTCGAGGGTTGCATTCCATTCTTCTAATTTAGCATTTAAATCTTCTGTAATATTCTGCGTTTCTGCTGTACGGGAAGCCAGGATAAACATAATGCTACTGATAAATGCAGGAAAGCCAAGACCGGTTAAATAATATTTAATATTTAAAGGGAAGAATACGGCTAATATGTTGTCATGAATAATAAAGATGATGGTGGGTATAAAACCATAGAGAATGGGGACTGCTCCTTTCCTTTTATTTTTTACAGCCCAGATGATGAGATAAATTATATAAGCAATAACAGGGAATAGAAAGAAGAGACTGATAGAATACACCTTTCGAAGCCAGACATAATTGGGTTGAACTAAACCCAGGACAATAGGTAAAAGCATTCCGAAAATAAAGATTCGTTTTAGACCTTTACTATTTTCTTTTTCAAAAAAAGTAGTTAAAAATTTTGTTAAAGTAAAGGCAGAGATAAAGGTTACCATTAAAATAAATTTCTGGTAATTTACATAGGAAATACCCAGAACATGTAAAGAATCAGAAAAGAAATTGCTGGAATATAGTGCATAGGTAAAAGAAAAAAGTGCATAATACAAACTTGGAACTTCTTTTTTACGCTTCAAATAGATAACCAGGTGATATGCCGATAATAGGGTAAACAATAGTGCTATGTATAGATTCACATCTTTTCTAAGAAAACTATTAAAATAGAATTCATTTTCTACTTCACTTCGTTCACCGATGACAAATTGCTTATCTATCATTCCATCACTTTCTACGTACATCCTGATAAGTAAGATGTTTTCTTCTTCATTGAACATAGACTTATCCAGTGGATAAATTCGATTCGTGTTCCAGGCATTCCAGGGTTGAGGAGGAAATTTACCTGTATTTCCTACAAAATTCCCATTTATATAAACTTCATCTGCCCACATTATTTTACCCAAGCCTATTGATAAAAGTTTATATGATTTTGTATCTATGCGAAATTTAGAACGCAGCCAGATCTCTCCTTTTCTTTCTGGAAAATAAACGGATAATGAAGAGGGATTTTCAACTTTCTTATATTCTTGATTATCAATGCGGTACTCCCAATTTGCTTCTATCCAATGTAAATTTTTATTGGATTCAGAACAATTAGTAAAAGTGAAGGATACTAAAAAGAGAATGGATAGATGAAAGATATTTCTCATTAATGTTTATTAGCTCCTTAAAAAGACTATACGAGTAAATTTTATTATATGGAATGGAATTTCTTCGTCCACTTGTTTCTTAAAAATTTCAAATTTTTTCTTGATTTGAATCAGAGTTCCTGATAAAAATCTCTTATGAGAATAAAAGTAATTATAGTATTCAGCCTATTTATGCTTGGTTTTGTTCGGTTAATGTCAGAATCTCTTTCCGGAAGGATTACGGCAAATTCCGGGTTAACATTACGAGAAAGGCCGGGAAAAGAGTATCCCAAAGTTTCAATCATTCCCTGGGATGCACAGGTCGAAGTGCTGGATACATCCGGTCCGATAGAAATTATCAAAGGGAAAAAGTCCCCCTGGTTTAAACTTTCTTATCAGGGGAAGGAAGGTTGGGCTTTTGGATACTACATCACCACATTTCCCAATCAAAAAAGTTCCCTTGAAGAGGATTTTCGAATCAGACTATATTCGGCCTGGTTAAAATTAGGGGAGTCTAAAAATCATTGTTCGGATACATTTGATTATTTTCCGGATGGAGGAATGAGGATATTTTATTGTCATATAAAAGAGTTTATGGATTATGAATTTTTAAGTAGATATCTTACTATTCCTATTTTTAAAAGTGGTCCTCACTCCAGGTTTGCTCTTAATCTAAATGCTACCCATGATTTCGGACATTATAATCCTGAATTTGTTTTGCATATTCGAAAGCTCTTTCTTCCTGCCTTAAAAAATCCTTTTTTTCTAAGGATGAGTACAAGTATATATAACCAATATATAAAAAAATTAGCGGAAACTTTTGAAGTCACCTATAAGGTTTTAGAATCGAATCCAAGTTATAAGAAAGGCGAGTTAGATGCCTATACCTCTCATTTACAAACCAGTCCCGGTGCTAATTTTGACTATGAGAAATATTATTATTTTCTGTCTAAAACAAAATATGCAAATGTTTACGATGGGAATGTAGTTAAAACCTGTGTGGCATTTTGGTTAAGGAGAAATTTGGATGGAACTGCTTCGGAATTTTATGAAGGGCTTCGGGAATTAATGAATCTATATAATGCTGGTATAAAAACTAAAAATTAAAATTATAATACATAAAAAATCCGTTTTTTATATTACCCGGATAAGAAGTTTTTAAAAAATCAATTTTGAACCCTTCCCTTACAGCGGGTACGGGAAGGGCTTCTATGCCGTTATAAAAAATATTTAAATATAACGCGTCTATAAGCTGAATCAAATAGATGCCTCCCATAATCCCGAGACTGATATTTCCGGCATTGGCAACAGAACTCAGATTGGAGAATTCTGATTGTACATTAGAAATTCCTCTTAGAGCCATAAGTTTTCTGGTACTTGTATCACTAGAAGGTATAGAATAGGTGAGAATGAGATCGGGCATAAGTTTTGCGCTTAATTGACTATTTTTTTGAAATTGATTCAGAGCATAGGCATAACCCAATCCGGAAAGAACAAATGCGCCCATATAGAAATAACCACGTATGCGCTGGGAGGTAGAATTATACATGGAACCGGCATATACCTGTCCCCAGCCGGGAAATACAGCAGAACGCTTTAGGATTTCATACTGATAATTGTCCGAATAAGCTTCCATTTCTTTACGCTGTAATTTTTTTTCTTCTTTTTTCAGGACTTGTTGTTCTTCAGGACTCAGTTCCGGATTTGTGCTATCTTGAATATTTAGAGGGGTCCAATCTGTTTTAGCAGATAGCTCACCCAGCTTATTATAAACAGACAACCTTTTCTTATACTTACCCGGTAGTAGAGGAAGCATAAGTTCGTTATTTTTTAGTTCTTTTGAATAAACTGCTTTTCCTTTTTCGTCAATTACTTCAATTTTATAACTTGAAGCTAAATCAATCTTCTTCCATTTTAATCTAGCTTTTTTATGAGGCTTCTTAGATAAAACGTTAAATGACATCCAATTAGAAGTAATTTCTTCACCCAGTTTATTATAAACAATTAATCGCTTCTCATAAGTTCCCGGTTTT